>NZ_JAPWAR010000002.1:0-217581 GCF_041433025.1 Prevotella sp. 20925_1_30
TTTAGTGTCGGCTTTTACCACGGGAGCATTTTAGATTGATTCAGGGTATTAATCGTTCTGTAGTAAGACAACTCGATTATATTAATTGTGAAATTAATGTCTTTCAAAACTAGTGTATTAATTTGGTTCTCTCGCTTCCGTGGTACGGCCTCACCCCCAGCCCCTCTCCTACAGAGAGGGGGGCGCCTAACGGGGTGGGGCTTTTGTGTGAGACAGAGGAACATGGGATTTAGAGACGGAATGACAGAAGAACATATTATTTAATGACATAGGCTTTGAAGACAGAGTAACATACGAACACAAGGGGGTAGTAACATAGGTTTTGAAGACATAATGCTAGAAGAACATATTATTTAATGACATAGGCTTTGAAGACAGAGTAACATACGAACACAAGGGGGTAGTAACATAGGTTTTGAAGACATAATGCCAGAAGAACATATTATTTAATGACATAGGCTCTGAAGACAGAGTAACATACGAACACAAGGGGGTAGTAACATAGGTTTTAGGCGGAATGACATGAGAACATATTATTTAATGACACAGGATTTGAAGACATAGAAAGTTTATTTGTACCTTTGCGCCACTATAGAATGGTAATCTTTAGCAAATGACTTACGCAAATATCATCTTACCTTTGCCACTTGATGGCTATTTTACATATTGTGTACCTGATGACTTGGCTTCACGGGTGCAGAATGGGATGCGTGTTACAGTTCCGTTTGGTAAGAGTAAGACTTATGTGGGTATCGTTGCTGAATATCCTGTTGATGTTCCTAAGCCTGCAGAAGAGGTTGCACAGCAAGGGAAGAAGAAGATTGAATATAAGAACGTTGCTGATGTATTGGATGATAGCCCGATACTTCTTCTGCAGCAGTTGAGGCTTTGGAAATGGATAGCCGACTATTATATGTCGCCTATTGGAGACGTTTATAAAGCTGCCCTTCCTTCAGGTTTGAAGGCAGAAGATGGCTTTCGACCTCGCACGGAATTGTTTATTCGTTTGGCGGATAAGTATCGTGACGAACAAACGCTCACTCTTTTAATCAGTTCTATGAAGAGAGCTGTAAAGCAGTTGGATGTTCTTATGACTTATCTTAGATTGACGGGAGTTGATAATATAGAACATCTTTTGCCAGAAACAGAGCTTCGTGAGGTTACAAGAGAGGAACTTATGAATGAGTCTCATGCGTCAATAGCTGTCATTCGATCGCTTCAAGAAAAGATGATACTTGTTACTTATGAGAAGGAAGTGGGACGTCTTAATCATAATATTGCTCCTCATCCAGAGAAGATAAAGCCTTTGAACGAAGCACAAACCGAGGCTTACAATCATATTTTGGTGCAGATGATGGGGCATCCTGTGACTTTGTTACATGGAGTAACCTCTTCGGGTAAGACGGAAATATATATCCATTTAATCCAGAAAGCCATCAATGAGCATAAGCAAGTGCTTTACCTTCTTCCAGAAATAGCCCTTACTGTGCAGATAACAGAACGATTAAAAGCCGTGTTTGGCAATCGGTTGGGTATATATCATAGTAAGTATAGCGATGCCGAACGTGTGGAAATATGGAAGAAACAGCTTTCCTCCAATCCATACGATGTTATCCTTGGTGCGAGAAGTGCCGTTTTTCTTCCTTTTCATCGGCTTGATCTTGTCATAATAGACGAAGAGCATGAGCAAAGTTTTAAGCAGCAAGATCCTGCGCCACGCTATCATGCTCGCTCTGCAGCCATCGTATTGGCACAAATGTATGCTGGTGCGAAGACATTGTTGGGTACAGCAACTCCCTCAATGGAATCATATTATAATGCAAAACAAGGCAAGTATGGACTTGTGGAGCTAAGCCGTCGTTATAAAGATATTCAGTTACCATCAATAGAAGTGGTGGATATGAAAGATCTCTATCGTCGGAAGATGGTGTCAGGTCCTTTCTCTCCTCGCTTGTTGTCGGCTGTGCGTGGTGCTTTAGAGCGTGGGGAACAAGCAATCTTATTCCAGAATAGGCGTGGCTTCGCACCTATGATAGAATGTAGACAATGTGGTT
The DNA here is from genome assembly GCF_041433025.1 of Prevotella sp. 20925_1_30. Lineage (NCBI taxonomy): Bacteria > Pseudomonadati > Bacteroidota > Bacteroidia > Bacteroidales > Prevotellaceae > Prevotella > Prevotella sp. 20925_1_30. Next base: position 2,055 of record NZ_JAPWAR010000002.1, read on the forward strand.
GGGTACCGAAATGTCCTAATTGCGATATATCACTGACCTATCATAAGAGTATGAACTACCTAAGTTGCCATTATTGCGGATATACAATGAAGGTGCCCGAGGTATGTCCTTGTTGTGAAAGTAAGGATATTCGAGGACGTGGTTATGGTACGGAGAAGATAGAGGATGAGATTCGTTCCATCTTTCCAGAGGCTCGTATTGCACGAATGGACTTAGATACAACCCATACGCGCAATGCTTATGAGCGATTGATTAATGACTTCTCGACGGGCAAGAACAATCTTCTAATTGGTACGCAAATGGTTACTAAGGGATTAGACTTTGGTAAAGTCTCTGTTGTGGGCATACTAAATGCTGACTCAATGTTGAACTATCCAGACTTTAGAGCTTATGAGCAAGCCTTTATGATGATGAGTCAGGTGAGTGGTAGAGCCGGTAGAAAGGGAAAGAGGGGAGAGGTGATACTTCAAACCAAGACTCCTGATTTACCCGTTATCCAGTATGTTGTTCATAATGATTACCCGACATTCTTTAAGGAACTATTGGACGAGCGACGCGAATTTCATTATCCCCCGTTCTATCATCTGGTGTATGTCTACTTAAAGCATAGGGATGAGAACATTGTCAATACGGCTGGGGTAGAACTTGGAAGTAGGTTGCGTGATATCTTCGGGGCTCGTGTTCTTGGTCCTGATAAGCCTGCAGTAGCACGTGTGAAGACATTAAGTATTCGAAAGATAGTACTGAAATTAGAGAATGGTATTGATTATCCTCGTGTCCGCCAGTATCTTCGTGGAGCATTAGACGCCATGATGAAAGATAAGCGTTATGGTGCTTTGCAGGTGTATTATGATGTTGATCCGTTGTAAGGTGATATGGTTGTTTGCCTAGAAAGGATTACTTAATCGAAATAGGGATACAGCTCCTTAAAACCATTAACAATGTCTGTGATAAGCTGAGGATTCTTCTCCATCTCCTTTTTGTTTATTAGGAGGTAAGCACTCTTAGCAAGGTTATAATGGTGAGTATAATTTTCTGAATTAAAGAAAGTTTGCATATATCTACTATAAACACGGAATCTTTTGGTTTCTAATTCAGATTCTCCAATAGAGTTTGCACCGATAAACCCAAATGAAGATTTATCGTCTTTAGCTGCAACCTCTAACATAATCTTCATGCAAGTCTGTATACACTGTCTCGGCTCGTTAAGTCCAGTCATAACATTGTACTTCTTATCACTATCACGATGTGATTTCAGATGGAACTTAACAGCATAAAAATGTTCCTTATAAACTTCAACCCACACCCAATATGTCTGATGGGTTTTTGTCGATTTGAAAGAGTAAAGAAGCTTATATAATAAGAAACCTTGGGGTCCATCCCATGGCTCTTCTATTTTCTGTATATACCTGTAAGGATAATAGTCTAGTCCCATTTGTCAGCGATAATTAAGTGTGAAGATATGCATCAATTCTCATTCTTCTTGCTTCTTCTTTGGGAACACGGACAAAGCCATCTCCGCTGAAGAGAATCTCTCTTTCTTCTGCTGACAGATAACGTGCTATTCGTAACAAGTCTTCTTGTTTCTTCTTCTCTTGATGTGCTTGCTTGCGTGCAATCTTAGTTGCAAGTGCTGTGGTAGTTGTTCCCATATTGCTGAATATTTTCTGCTGCAAATATATGAATATTACTTGATATTTGCAAGTGTTTAAAAGGAAGTCTTTTCGAATCTTAATGAATTGAAGTGAAGGAAAAAATAAGGCGGAGATAAGTTGAAGTCATTCAATTATCTCCGCTTTGTGGTTAGATTAACTCGGTTGTGAGTTATTGTTTTTAGAAATCAATATCAAGTCCGACACCCAATACTTTATTCGTGCGGGTGAAGATATCTGTATTCTTGGTATTAATTACGATAGGTTGTACCTTTACAGAACCATCAGGTTGTGTGACTTGCTCTTTACCGACAGTAATTGCATCGTTGTATTCCTTCTTAAAGTTAGAATAGTTCGTAAAGAAGTAAGCAACGTTGAGGTGTGCATTCTTAGCAACTTTAATCTTTGCACCAAAGCCGAAGCTGTAACTGCTCGTAACGAAACTGAGATCAGTAAGATACTTACCATCGCCGAGTCCATACTTTGTGCGTTGTCCGCCAGCACTAACCGTCACTGCAGGAGTAATATCCCACTCAACACCAGCAAGGAATTCCTGTGTATTGTGCGCAAGGAGCTTCTGCTTATTATTTGCCATTCGTGCTTCTTTATCGAAGTAATAGTTGTAACCAGCCATAACGCGCAGGTTTTTCAATACTTCATATTGTGCGCCGAGAGAAAGAATACCAGGAATATCGTTAGGAGTTGTTACGCCATCTTCATAACTGTGCGTATCATCTGGGTTAGCCTTTGTCTCAACATTGAACTTAGTTGTGAACTCATAGCGAGCTGCAAGATTCCATTTTCCATTGTGATAATCAATGCCGAGGATAGGAGTAATACCCCAACCACGTTGGCTCACTTTTACATAACGATCCTTTACGAGTTCCTTACTGCTACTGAGTTTGTCGGCTCCAGCACTCACTAACATCGCTCCGTTACTAGCTTTCTCAGCACCCGCTGCATATTGATTTGCTGCAGCCCATAGTTGTGCCTTTGCTGTTGGATCTGTCGTTGCATTAGCTTGTGCCTGTAAAGCTGCGGCTTGCGTTCTAGCTGCAGTAGCTGCCGCCTGTAACGAAGTAGCTTTTTCGTTAAGAGCTTTTACCTTAGAATCGAAGTAATCGTATAGATTTTGATTGTTCCCACCAACATTTGCAGAGATGTTGGTAAGGTTTCCTTCGTATTTGTTATAAACATAATTGAATCGTGCACCCCCATAAACAGCAAGGTGATCATTGATTTTATATGCTGCACCGAGTTGCAAACCGAAATCGTATTGCTGTCCACTCATATAACTCTGCATACTATAAGCCGTTGCAGGCGTCTCCTTCTGATCAAGAAGTGCAGCGAAAGTTGGGAGTTTTTGGTTGATTAATGCAGGAAGAAGTGATACCTGGCGTTCGAAACTAGGGAGTCCCTCGTTGAAAGTTGCCTTTCCACCGCCACCTGTCAAGCCAAAACCAGCTTGAAAACTCCATTTATCCTTATTATAAGCTACTTGAAATGATGGAAGGATGGGCACAGAAGCCTTACCTTTATAAAACTTACTGCCATCTTCTTTTCCTCCATTGAGCTTGAAAGGTTTTGCAAACGGCTGCAATGCAGGTACTTGTTCAAATGCTGGAACAGAGAAAGATGATGTTATTTCACGTGTTTGATAAGCGTTTTGGAAGTTGAGAGATAGGTGGAATCCATTACTGAGAAATGCAACGCCGGCAGGATTAAAGTAAACTCCATCGATTCCAATCGCACCAACACGTGCAAAATTACGGTTGAAAGCAATGCTTTGATTGGTATTTGTGAGTAAACCTCCGGCTTGTGTTGTTGTAGTCATTGCTAACATTGTTGCAGCAATGATGATTTTTGAATACTTCATTGGTTGTTTGTTTGTATATAAAAAACCTATAAATTTGGTTGCAAAGTTATATATATTGTTCTAAACTTCCAAATCTTTCCTATCTTTTTCTCATTTCGTCTTAAAATGTGCATATATATGTTAAGTGCGAAAGTAAGGGAAGTTGTTTGTGAAATGATAGGTGCTTTTATAAGAATATACTTTACATTCTATTTTTTTATTCTAGCGTTTTATAGCAAAGTAACAAGCCAGAAAATGGTATTGATTGTAGGTTTTTGAAAAAAAGTAGTATCGTTTTGAGTGAAAAGTAGTATCGTTTTCATGAAAAAGTACTATCATTTTTGATGAAAGGTAGTATTGTTTTTTGCAAATAATACGATGATTTCGGTTAAAATTAAGTCTATTTTCACAAAATAAGTGGGTTCTTTCTCTTTATATTGTAAGTTGTTTTTATATAAAAGGTTGATTGTTAATGGGTTGTGCTTACTATACAAAAAGCCACCATAATTTGGATATTTGAGTCCAATTATGGTAGCTTTTCAGAATAACGTCAAAACGAGTGGCAGAATTAACAATATTCTATTACAAAATAGGATAGTTGTTTACGCCTTTAACGTTGGATATTGAATACGTGTATGATACATTGATTTGAGTCGTTCGATGAGTACAGCCTTTGCCGCAGTAATATCTCGGAAGGTGATTGGGCAGTCTGTAAAGTTTCCGTCAGCGACCTGCCCATCAATAAGTCTATTGACGAGTTCGCTGATACTATCCTCTGTATACTCCTTCAGCGATCTTGAAGCTGCCTCCACCGTATCACTCATCATGAGAATTGCTTGCTCTCGTGTGAACGGATTAGGTCCTGGATAACGGAAAAGATCCTCATTGACTTCCTCGTCAGGGTGCTCATTCTTGTAATGGATGTAGAAGTATTTTGCCATTCCAGCACCATGATGTGTGGTGATAAACTCTTTGATTTCCCTTGGGAGATTATATTTTTCTGCGAGTTTCAAGCCTTCGGTTACGTGACTGATAATAATGCGTGCACTCTCAAGATCCGTCAATTTATCGTGCGGATTAATACCCGCTTGATTTTCTGTGAAGAAAGCAGGGTTAAGCATTTTACCGATATCGTGATATAGTGCCCCTGTACGAACCAGTTGGCTCTTAGCTCCAATCCTGTTTGCTATTTCTGTTGCGAGATTTCCAACTGTGATTGAATGTTGGAAAGTACCAGGTGCAACCTCGCTCAATCGTCTTAGCAGTTCGTTATTCGTATTGGATAACTCGAACATCGTTACAGTGGAAACGAAACCGAACGTCTTCTCAATCACTAACATAAGCGGATAAGTAAAGAGAAGGAAGAAAGCATTGACCCCAAAGTGATAATACATTGTGTGGTCGAGCTTAGAGAGATCGTCGGCTTGGATGAGTTGTAAAGCTAAATACATAGCAGCAGAACCGATAGTAACCAATAAAGCCGTAAGGAAAATCTGACTACGTTTGGATAATTCTCTAAGAGAATAGATGGCAATCAAGCCTGCCACTAATTGTACGATAATAAATTCGTATTGATATTTCACGGCAACCGCACAGATAAGAATCATTGTTACGTGCGCTATGAAGGCTGTTCGTGAGTCCATAAACACTCGGAAAAAGATGGGCGCCATGGAGAAAGGCAGGATATAGACACTGAGAATGTTATGTTCCATCATTAGCGAAGTGAGGATAGGGAAGATGACTATCATCACATAAAGTAGTGATATGGAACGCGGCTTGTCGAAATAATCTTTGCGGAAGAGAGCGAGGTAAAGGGTGAATAATCCGATGAGAATTAAAACATAGATACTTTGCCCAATGATGGTTGATGTTATCTCTGCTTCGGATGCGTTACGCTTCTCCATAGCCTGCTCGAATGAATTGAGCACACGATACGTTTTTGCATCCACGATATCCCCTCGGTCGATGATTCTCTGTCCTTCCAATACCATTCCTGATGCTTGCGGAATGAGACTGAGCATATCATTCATCTCTGTCTCACTACGATCTTTATCATAAATAAGGTTTGGTTCAATGTATTCGTTTAGATTACATTGTTGTAAGATAGCACGTTTCGAACCTAAAGTAGGATTCACAAAGAGATGCTCATAAGCTCCGAGGGTTGAGAAGGTCTTATTGATTGGAACACTCACTGCTTGTTTACCAGTGACTACACGAATCACATTATCGCTATCTTTCACGAGTTTGGAATATTGCAGTGGGTCAATCACTCCTGCTTGATAAATATCATGCAAGTGTTGCGCAATGATTTCTACATACGATTGCGGTAATCCTGGAATACCATTCTTGTAAGCAGTCTTGAATTGTTCAATCTTCTTTGCTTCGATAGACGGATTAACGTTATAATACGGCTGGAAATGCTTCATCATCGAGTCACGTTCCGCCTTCAATGCTTCATCAGTCTTGAAGATTGGAAAGTCGAATTTGGCAATCAACTGCCCATACATCCATGGTTTCCCCTCATCATAATGGAAGAGTTTTCCCTTTGTTCGTGGTAAGAAAAGCACTATCATAACCACAGCAACAATGACCAATGCCGTTCTTGATGCTATATTCCGCCAATAGTGGTTTTCTAAGTTTCTGAATCTTATCATATTTCTATATTGTTTCTATTAACTTCTAAGGACTTGCGAAAATACTAAAAATATGGCGTATACTCAAAAAAAAGCATTAATTTTGCAGGAAAAATAATATTTAAGACAATGGCAGAGAGAAATGTAAGAGTACGTTTTGCACCTAGTCCAACGGGCGCATTGCATATTGGTGGTGTACGTACAGCATTGTATAATTATCTTTTCGCACGTCAGCATGGCGGTAAACTTATCTTCCGTATAGAGGATACAGACTCTAATCGCTTTGTTCCAGGAGCAGAAGAATATATCCTTGATTCGTTTAAATGGTTAGGAATAGAGTTTGATGAGGGCGTTAGCTTTGGAGGTGAGCATGGTCCTTATCGACAGAGTGAGCGTCGTGAAATCTATAAGAAGTATGTTAATCAGTTGTTAGAGGCTGGCAAAGCATACATTGCCTTTGATACTCCAGAGGAATTAGATGCTAAGCGCAAGGAGATTCAGAACTTCCAATACGACGCACATACTCGTCTTCAGATGCGCAACTCTTTGACCATGTCGAAAGAAGAGGTTGATAGCTTGATAGACGATGGTCAACAGTATGTTGTTCGCTTTAAGATAGAGCCGGGTGAGGAGATTCATGTCAATGATATGATTCGTGGTGATGTCTGCATTAAGAGTGATATCCTTGATGATAAGGTCTTGTATAAGAGCGCAGATGAGTTGCCTACTTACCACCTTGCTAACATCGTTGATGACCACTTAATGGAAATCTCTCATGTGATCCGTGGTGAAGAGTGGTTGCCAAGTGCTCCTTTGCATGTATTGCTCTATCGTGCCTTTGGTTGGGAAGATAGTATGCCACGTTTCGCACACCTTCCATTGTTATTGAAACCAGAAGGAAAGGGCAAGTTAAGTAAGCGTGATGGTGATCGTTTAGGCTTTCCTGTGTTCCCATTAGAGTGGCATGATCCTAAGACAGGAGAGGTTAGCTCAGGTTATCGTGAGAGTGGATATTTCCCAGAGGCAGTGGTTAACTTCTTAGCATTGTTAGGTTGGAATCCAGGAACCGAACAGGAACTCTTCTCTCTTGATGAGTTAGTAAAAGCATTCGATATAACGAAATGTTCAAAGAGCGGAGCTAAGTTTGATTATCAGAAGGGAATGTGGTTCAATCACGAGTATATCCTTCGTAAAAGCGATGACGAGATAGCAGAACTCTTTGCCCCTATCGTTGCTAATAATGGTGTTGAAGCTACGATGGAACAAGTAAGACAGGTTGTTCACATGATGAAGGATCGTGTTAGTTTCGTGAAAGAGCTTTGGGAACTTTGTTCTTTCTTCTTTATCGCTCCAACAAGTTATGATGAGAAGACGGTTAAGAAGCGTTGGAAGGAATATTCTGCACAGCAGATGACAGAATTGGCTGAGGTGCTTGAAGGTATAGACGACTTCTCCATTGAAGGTCAGGAACCTGTTGTGATGAAATGGGTAGAGGATAAAGGCTATAAGCTTGGCGATATAATGAATGCTTTCCGATTGACATTGGTTGGTATTGGTAAGGGACCTGGTATGTTTGATATCTCAGCTTTCCTTGGCAAAGCTGAAACCTTAAAACGTATGCGCAAGGCTATAGAAGTACTTGGTTAATGATAGAAATCGAATAGATGAAGTATCAGATAACATGTGATAATTGTGGTACACAATTTATAGTGGAAGCTAGTGAGGGGCAGACAATCGAATGTCAGTGCCCTCATTGTCGTGGAACGATGGAGGTAACATTACCTCTTATTAGTGCAGGACAGCAGTATCAACCACAGAATCAAGTGAATGCTAATGCACAAGTTCCACAAACGGCTCAAACAAACACGAAGAACAATCATGCCATCTTATGGGGTATCTTGATTGGTTTAGTTGTATTAGCGATAGGAATTGGTGCTTATGTTGCTTTCCGTCCAACACCACCAGCGGCAGTTGCTTCAGATAGCTTGTCTGTCGATACAATTCCTTATGAAGCGCCAGTCCAGAACACAGCTCCTCCTGTTGTTGATACAGTTGTTACTGCGCCAGAGCCAGCGGAGCCCGAGGAAGAAGCAACTCCTGCGCCCGAGGAAGAGAAACAGCAAGCTGATACCGCTGCTGTCGAAGAGGAACATCGGCAATAGGATTATGCAGACTTCCTATTAATAACGTAAATAAGAAATAAAGATACATGGGAAAGATTATTTTAACGGGTGACCGCCCAACTGGTAAGTTGCATCTTGGTCACTATGTGGGTTCACTTCGCCGTCGTGTGGAGTTACAGAACCTTGGCGACTACGATAAGATGTTTGTCTTCATGGCAGACGTACAGGCGTTGACAGATAATGCTGACAATCCAGAGAAGATTCGCCAGAACATTATTGAGGTGGCTTTGGATTATCTTTCTGCAGGACTTAGTCCAGAGAAATGTACGCTCTACATTCAGAGTCAGATTCCAGAATTGGCAGAACTGACCACATTCTTTATGAATCTTATCAGTGTAAGTCGTGTGCAGCGTAACCCTACTGTGAAGACTGAAATCAAGATGCGTAACTTTGAAGCCAATATTCCAATGGGGTTCTTTGCTTATCCTGTGTCTCAAGCTGCTGACATTGCCGCCTTCAAGGCAACTACCGTTCCTGCGGGTGAAGATCAAGAGCCAATGATTGAGGTGACACGCGAGATTGTACGTCGCTTCAATCAGATTTATGCACATGTATTAGTTGAACCAAATATCATGTTACCAGAGAATGCAACGGCTCGTCGCTTGCCTGGAACGGATGGAAAAGAGAAGATGAGTAAGAGCTTGGGTAATTGTATCTACCTGTCTGATGATGCTGATACGGTATGGAAGAAGGTGAAGACAATGTACACCGACCCAACTCACTTGAATGTTTCTGATCCTGGTCATGTTGAAGGTAACGCTGTGTTTACCTATCTTGATGCTTTCTCAACCGATGAAGATTTTGCTGAGTTCTGGCCAGAGTTCCAGAATCTTGACGAACTGAAAGCTGCTTATTCAGCTGGTGGTATCGGTGATATGAAGTGTAAGAAGCTCTTGAATAATGTGCTCAATAAGATACTTGACCCTATTCGTACTCGTCGCCATGAATACGAGCAAGACATTCCAGAGATCTATAACATCTTGAAGAAAGGATCTGTTGAGGCTCGTGAAGTAGCTGCAAAGACGATGGATGAAGTTCGTGCAGCTATGCAGATCAATTACTTCGAAGACACAGCTTTGATTCAGAGTCAGGCTGAGAAGTTCAGGAAGAAGTAAATCATAAAGTCAAAGAACGTTCTCCTTTTTTGTGAGAAGTTAAACTAATGATAGGGACGTGTTAGAGGTTTATTTAACCTTTGATGCGTTCCTTCTTTTTGGGGAACATCGTCTTGTGTAATTGGCGAGAGTCTTTCCTTGTGAATTGTTGATGTCCCCTTTGAGTGGAGAAGAATTATTAGGTTAACCAGTAATCATAATTTTGAACTCAGGATTTTGATTTATGTTTGATCTTGCCAATGCTAATCTTTTGTTCTACCAACGCTAATCTTTTGTTCTAATAACGCTAATCTTCAAGCATACGAACACTAACTTCTAAAACTTGAGAACACTAACTTCTAAACTTCTTGGGGCAATCTCGCTATCTGCACTCCTCCCCTCTCGGGGAGGTCGGGTGGGGCTGTTTCTTTCTGTTTGCAAAGGTAAGCAAGTTTATTCTGAAAACAATCGTTTTTCGGGGTACTGGAGTAATAAGTTCCGCAAACGCCATTGTAACTATCTGTTTTACAGAAAGATATGTATAGATAGAGAAAGCCTCCCCAAGCCCCTACAGCCTCCCCCGACCCCTCCGAAAGGAGGGGAGTGCCTATGCGCACACGAGGGATAAGGGGCAGGGCTCTTTATCTGATAGTTTTCTGCAAAATACTTGCGAACTTGCACTCCCCTCCTTTACTTCCCTTCGGTCAGTGACCGTTGGTTCGGAGGGGTCGGGGGAGGCTTTTTATTCCCAATCACAAAATCACAATCACAAAATCACAAAAAGGATTTTCAATGTGTAAAAAGGGATTCTTATATAATATAATACCTTATTAATAAATAATAATATATAATGATACATTATCTATGTAAGAAAAAATGCGATATTACCATAATTGATTTTGTGATTGTGTGATTGTGATTTTGTGATTGATATGGTCTGCCATTTAGTCATTTTATCATTCAATTTGTCAATTTCTTCACCAGGTTCTTTTTCAATTTACTTACTTTTAGGTATTGTCTTATATTTTGTTATTCTCTATCTTTGCAACGTTATTTAATTACATTTTAGTTTAATAGTAAGGACTTAAATCAATATTTCCAATTAAGTCCTTAATTAGCAAGTCAGATGGAGAGACAGAGAAAGAAACCTATAGGAGAAGTAGCTTCTAATGTTTATTTGTTGTATAAGAAAGCATTTTGTTTAATATTGTTTTTGAGTCTTAGCCTGCTTACATGCTATGCGCAGGACATTGTTAAGCGTGATACAACCTTAGAGATGAAGGAAGTTACTGTGACAGCACGTAGCGAGATTAGGAAGCTGAAGGAGTCGGCTATGCCTATATCCGTTATAGGACAGCGTCAGTTACAAGGTACAGCGACAAATATTAATGACGTACTTGCGCGTACAGTTGGTGTAACCGTTCGAAATACAGGAGGTTTAGGTAGTGCCTCTCGCATCTCACTTCGTGGCTTAGAAGGTAAGCGTATGGGAATGTATGTGGATGAAGTCCCGATGTCGCAATTGAGTAACTTTGTTGCCTTAAATGATATTCCTACGAATATGATAGAGCGTATTGAGGTTTATAAAGGTATTGTCCCTTATAAGTTTGGTGGCTCAGCCTTGGGAGGAGCTGTTAATGTAGTAACAAAGGAATACCCACCTGTTTATTTTGACTTCTCATACGAGTTAGGTTCATTTAACACACATCAAGTATCAACGGTGTTTAAACGTACCAATCATAAAACGGGTCTACAATTTGGTATTGGCGGAGCCTTCTCTTTTTCAAAGAACAATTACAAGATGACTTTGGAAAATTTGGACAATAGAATCGTGGAAAGAGACCATGATAAGTTCAATAAAGTCATGGCTGGAATGTCTGTTAAGGCTACGAAATGGTGGTTTGATGAAATGAAGTGGGAACTTATTTTTCTCAAGACACGTCAGGAAATACAAGGAATCGACCTCGATGTGCGTGAGGCTTATAACCATTCTGTCAGTGGATTGACAGCATTGACACTAAAGCGTAAGAATTTCTTTTTGGATGGTCTTGATTTTGATTTTGATATAGGATATATCATTGGCAGGTATGGTTTGAATGATAAGGCTTCAAATCGTTATGATTGGGACGGAAACAAGTTGCCTGCTGTCTCTCCATACGGAGGAGAGCAGAATAACTTCCCTTCAGATGGAAGAAACCGGTCGAACGAGTTGACGTCGAAGCTTAATTTGGGATATACCATAGATAAGCATCATGGCATTAATCTGAATGTTTACTTTGATAGGAATTCACTTCATCCAAATGACTCTTTAATGGATAAAGCCTTGGGATTTCAATCAAATTTCCCAAGTAAGATGAAAACCTTAACAACGGGTTTGTCATACGATCTGACCCTCTTTGATGGTCGTTTCCAGAATGCTTTTACTTTAAAGAACTTTATTTTCTCATCTCATTCTCGTAGTATAGATGTTTATTCGGTACGTGCGCCAGAGCCTGTAAAGGTGTTTAAATCTTATTTCGGTTTTAGTGATGCCTTTCGTTATAAGTTTACAGATGACTTGATGCTAAAGGCCTCTTTTAATTCAGAGGTGCGAATACCTACAAGTGAGGAGTTGATAGGTAATGGGTATTCTATCCTTGCATCCCCAGCTTTGAAGCCTGAGCGTACATCTGGTGTCAATCTTGGTATGCTTTATCGTCACTTAAAACAAGATGGTGGACTTGTTGAGATAGAGTTGAATGGCTTTTATAATCAGTTGAAAGACATGATAAGGTTCACGCCTGATATGATTCCTACGATGGCTCGCTATCGTAACTTTGGTAGTGTTCGGACGAGAGGTGTTGAACTTGATGTTAAAGGAGATGTCTGTCCAGTACTTTATCTTTATGCGAATGGTACTTATCAAGACCTTCGTGACGTGAGAAAGTTAACTCCTGGTACTACTGTCGAGAATCCCACTTATATGAAACGTATACCAAACGTACCTTATCTATTAGCAAACTTTGGTGCAGAGTTCCATAAAGAAAATCTCTTTGGAGGAAAGGAACAGAATACACGTTTCCTCTTTGATGCTTCATACGTGCATACGTATTTCTATGATTTTGAAGTAAGTCGGTATCAAGACAAGAAGATTCCTTCAGCTTTGACGATGGATGCAGCCATAGAACATAGTTTCAAGAATGACCAATGGGTTTTAACGTTTAAGGTAAAGAATCTTATGGATCGCCATGTTGTATCAGAGTTTAATCGTCCTCTGCCAGGAAGATATATAGGAGTAAAAGTTAGATATCTTCTGAAGTAAGAGGCAATAAGACTTTATTTTGCAATATGAAAGAATAAAGTATGATTCATAAAGAAAGGGCATATTGTGTGTCTATAGAGATAATATTAATATTAAATAAAGAGAAAAATGAAAAAGCTAAAATCAATTCTTTCAGCCATTGTTGTGATGGCTATGTTTACCGCTTGTGGAAACAATGGTGACGACCCAACACCAGGTCCTAAACCTAATCCTGGTAATAAGGACTTCCATGGAGTTGTCTTCGCAACGGGAATTACCAATCCAGAGGGTAGTAGTGGTAATGTATATTTGCAAGCATTACCAAGTTTCTTGCCTGGTACTTATGATAATAGCAATAGTATTCCTTGCGGTTTTGGTGCTACGCCAATTGTAACAGAGTCGGGCAATGTCTACTCATTCCCTGATTATATGGGTAACACGAAGGCGGAGATAAATCGCTATAGAATTATGAACGATGGTACATGGAAGAAAGAAGGTGCATTGTCTATTCCTGCTGGTGCTGCAGCATGTAACATCGTAGAAGCAAGTAGTGAGAAAGCATACGTCAGTTTACAAGGTATTGGTGTTGTGATGGTATTCAACCCAACAACTATGACAAAGATTGCAGATATTGACCTTAATAATCTGAAACAGTCAGATACGAGGGTTGCACCTGCTGCAATGATTATTCGTGATGGTAAACTCTTTGTTGGACTGAACCAAATGAATGCTCAGTATATGCCAACACGTAATAACATTGAGTTTGCTATGATTGATGTGAAGACGGATAAGGTAGAGAAACACATTGTTAATGAGTCTTTGGGCATGTGCTTTGCTACTCGCCCTATTGATGCTGGTTCAATCTTTATGGATGAGAAAAAGGATATTTACTTTAACTGTGTTGGTTCATTCGGTTTTGTTCCTGGACTGAATGGTGGTATCGCTCGTATAAAGAATGGTTCTACAGAGATTGATCCAGACTTCCTGATTCGTCTTGATAAGACAGAGGTTGCAGGTCTTTCAACCAAGCATATAGACTATATCGTAGCTATGTGTTATGCGGGTAAGGGTTTACTATATATTTATGGAAACTCATTCGCACTTGCTCCTGATGGTCTGACAAATCCATACCTCAGCTTTACATCTGTTCCAATCGTTGTTGATTTGAAGCAAAAGACGATGACGCTTATCAACGGAATGGAGATTTCTGATCCTCAATGTATTGCAGTTGCTAAGCATAAGAATTTGATAGTCTTCGGTAGTGCTAATAAGAAGGCTACAGGCTTCTACACTTACAATCCAGATACGAAAGAAGTTGCAGGTCCTATCCTTCAGGTAAAGGGTAACCCTTGTTTCTTCCATAGCTTTGAGAAGTAAAAAAGGAGGGCTCCTCACTTAATAATAAGTAAAAGTAAAAGGAGCCTTCCTGTTATCTAATCACTCAAATGATATTCATATAGAATACAAATGGAAAAGGTTAAATCCACTCTGACGGAGATTCCCGAGACGATGCTTACCACGCTGTGGGCAAAAGCTGTGGAAACCAATCGTCCCGATCCATTGCTGCGTGACGAGAATGCAAAGGAAATCATTGGACAGATTGACTATGATTTTTCTAAGTTTAAGAAAGCCAAGCTCTCACAGTTAGGCTGCTGCATTCGTGCCAAGCTGATTGATAATGAGGCGAGGGAGTTCCTTGCCCAGCACCCCGATGCTGTGGTAATACAGTTGGGAGCAGGGTTGGATGCACGTTACGAGCGGCTGGGAAGACCAGAAGTGACGCACTGGTTCGACCTTGATCTCAAAGAAGCTATTGATTTGCGCCGTCGCTTCCTTATGGAAACGGAACGCAACACTTATTTGGCTGAATCCATGTTTGATGAGGACTGGCTGGACAAAGTGAGAGCGTATAGTAAGTCGCCTGTACTAATTATCCTTGAGGGAGTGCTGATGTATTTCCCTGAGGAAAGAGTGCGAGAACTATTCCGCCATATCTGTGACAAACTCCCATCAGCTACCATTTTGTTTGATATGCTTGCTTTTGTGCTTGTTGGACGAGAGAAGAAACATGATATGCTGCAGAAGATGGACAAAGGTGTTGAGTTCAAGTGGTCACTACTCAATACAAAGGAGATGGAGAAATGGAACAGTCGATTGCACGTGAGGAAGGAATATTTTATGAGTGAGTACGATGAAGGGCGATTCCCATTCGCTTTCCATCTGTTCCTGCGCATTCCTTATTTCCATCGCCGATTCAATCAGCGTATTGTCAGGATTGAGATAGAATAGTTCCGTCTCCTGTTTCTGCCCGTTAGTTGCAGAAGACAGGTAGAACTGTTCGAAAGTATTTTGAGGATGACCTACAAACGTTAAAAAAAGTCCCTAAGCCTCTTTGAAAAGCTCTTAAGCTTTCTTTGAATAGCTCCTAAGCTTTTTGTGAAAAACTCCTAAGCTTTTTGTAAAAAGCTCCTAAGCTTTCTTTGAAAAGCTCCTAAGTTTTTTGGGGGAGACCTTTGAGTTCCTTACACGTTTTATCTGTCCAATAAGAAAGGCAACCGACTATAAATGTCAGTTGCCTTTCTTTAATAATATCTGCTGTCAACTTGTCAACTTAAAAGTTCACTTGTCAACTCGTCAACTTGCTTACAAATTTGCGTTGTCGTTCTTCCATTCAGCAACAGCTGGTACGATGTCGAGACTGATGATTTCCTCACGCATCTTGCAGAGGTGCTCATAAGAAGCCTGGAGAGAAGCCATCTCCTCTGGAGTACCTGTTGGCTCAGTGTAGTGAACACCAGTAGCATCGATAGTTGTAGGCATAGCCATCATAACGTTCTTGAAGCCGAGCTTCTCATCGTTAACGTAGCAACCTGCTGGCAAGGTGAACTTCTCACCACCCATAGCAGCCTCAATCATCTTAACGGCATTGTAAGCTGGGCTCTGGAATGAGCTACGGCCACGAAGCTTGATGATGTTTGAACCGCCCTGTACTGTGTGATGCTTAATCTCTTCCCAACGCTCAGCTGAGAGACCCATCTCTGACAATGGCTTGCCATCAACCTTAACCTGAGAAGCAAATACAGCCATCTGCTCACCGTGACCACCGTAGGTGTGTGCACCAGTAACCTTATCCTGCTGTACACCGAACTCATGAGCCAAAGCCTGCTGTAGACGAGTAGAGTCGAGAGCAGCGAGTGATGTCAACTGATTTGGCTTCAAGCCAGAGTGGATAAGAGCTGTCAATGCTGTAACGTCAGCTGGGTTAAAGATAACAACAACGTGCTTAACGTCTGGGCAGTACTTCTTGATGTTCTCACCGAAGTCAGCTGCAATCTTGCAGTTACCCTTCAACAAGTCCTCACGTGTCATACCTTCCTTACGAGGAGCACCACCAGAAGAGATAATGTACTTAGCACCAGTGAAAGCCTCTGCAGGGTCAACGGTGTAAGAAAGGTTAGCACCTGGGAAAGCGCACTGCTCCATCTCGTCGAATACACCATGAACGCCTGGCTCATAGATATCATATAGACAGATGTTAGGAGTAAGACCGAGTGTAAGAGCGGTCTGAACCATGTTTGAACCAATCATACCGCCTGCACCGACGATAACAAGTTTCTCGTTTGTTAAGTAATTCATAATAAATATTTTATTTTAAAAGTATATTTTCCCTTTTGTTCGATACCGCAAAGTTAATAAAAAAAGAGTATGTGAGAAGAAAAAGAATGAATTATTTGTGTTATTATTTATAAAAGGGTAAGCCTTTGTAAAGTCGGTTTTGCATTTATAGATATTTCTTGTTCTTCTTGATTTGGATGTTATGAAATTATTGATTAACTTAGCAGGCGGATAGGAGAGATTTTCTTTTCTTGTATTGTTTTATAACCTCTAACCCAATAAATATTATGCAAACAATCAATGAACGCCTTGTTGCTCTTCGTAGATGGATGAAGGAGAATGCACTTACTGCTTTTATTTTCCCAAGTAGTGACCCCCATAATAGTGAATATGTGGCCGACCACTGGAAGACTCGTGAATGGATATCTGGTTTCACGGGCTCGGCTGGTACTGCCGTAGTAACGTTGCATCACGCCGCCTTATGGACGGATTCTCGTTACTTTATTGCAGCTGCTAAGGAACTTGCGGGGAGTGAGTTTCTATTGATGAAAGAACGTGTAGAAGGTACTCCTTCTATTAGTGAGTGGTTAGCAAGTGAGCTGACAGAATACGATAGTCCTACTGTTGGAGTGGACGGAAGTGTCAATACTTTTGTTAGTGTTGCTGATTTGAAAGAGAGTTTGGCGACAAAAGGGAACATGCAGGTGCGTTGTGTTGATGATCCAATGGATGTACTATGGCTTGACCGACCTGTCATTCCTAATAATAAGATCTGTCTTCATCCATTGAAGTATGCTGGTGAGACAACAGAAAGTAAACTGTCTCGAATACGTGAGTGTTTAGTTAAACAAGGTGCGGACGGACTGTTAGTTACAGCCTTAGACGAGATTGCTTGGGTGCTGAATTTGCGTGGAAACGATGTTCATTGTAATCCGGTCTTTGTCTCTTATCTATTAATAGCTCCTGATAAAGTTACCTTATATATATATAAGGATAAATTATCAGAAGAAGTGCAGGCCTATCTTTCTACAGAGCATGTAGATGTAGAGGAGTATGATGCGGTCGTGGAGGGCTTGAAGAGATATGCTGGGAAAGCACTTTTGATAGATGTTAGTTCTACTAACTACAACTTATCTACTGCGGTGGAGAGTGAAAAGTTACATGTAGGAACGTCTCCAATCCCGATGATGAAAGCTATAAAGAACGAGGTAGAACAGGAATGCTTCCGTGCTGCTATGTTGCGTGATGGAGTCGCAATGGTTAAGTTCTTAGCATGGATTAAGGCTGCTGTTGAGAAAGGTGGAGAGACAGAGATATCGCTTGACGAGCGTCTGACGGGGCTTCGTGCAGAGCAACCTATGTTTCAGGGTATCTCCTTCGACACGATTGTGGGGTATGAAGAGCATGGAGCAATCGTACATTATGAGGCAACACCAGAGACGGATATCCCAGTAAAGCCACATGGATTGGTACTCATTGATAGTGGTGCACAGTATTTAGATGGTACGACAGATATAACGAGAACCATTGCCTTGGGCGAACTAACGGAGGAACAACGAAGAATCTATACCTTAGTATTGAAAGGACATATCCAACTTGATAGGCTTCATTTCCCTGCAGGAGCCTGTGGATCACAGTTGGATGCGATAGCTCGTGCACCGATGTGGCGTGAAGGTTATAATTATCTGCATGGTACAGGACATGGGGTAGGGAGTTACCTCAATGTACATGAAGGTCCTCATCAAATTCGTATGGAGTGGCGACCAGCACCTATGCAAGCTGGTATGACGGTAACCAACGAACCAGGACTCTATCTTGAAGGGAAATTCGGTGTGCGCATAGAGAATACTTTACTCATTGTTCCTGCGGAGACAACCGCTTTTGGTGAGTTCCTCAAGTTTGAGACACTTACACTTGCACCGATTGATACAACCCCGATAGTACTTGAGATGTTGAGTGTTGAGGAACGTGAGTGGCTGAACAACTATCATCGTCGTGTCTATGAGAGTCTTTCTCCTTATCTGAATGGAAGAGAGCAAGAATGGTTAGAAAAAGCAACTCTTCCAATCTAAGAGATACTGAACTATATATGAAGAGAGCCTTATCTCCATTATTAAAGACGCTTCTCATATATACAGAAAGGCGTTCTTAATGTCTGGAAGGAGTCGTTTAGGTAGTTCGCTAATTTGCTTTCATACAACTTAAAATGAATGATGAATGAGATATTGTGATGGATATAATCAATGATAAATATGCCAAGAAAGTCTACAAATGTTTGGAAGTTAAGATAATAAAGTGTAACTTTGCAGCCGCAGAAGTGGTGTCATTACCCTTTTGTGTTATGTATAACAATTAATTTAATTAAAACAAAAAAGCATGATTATTGTACCAGTAAAGGATGGCGAGAACATTGAGCGCGCTCTTAAGAAGTTCAAGAGAAAGTTTGAAAAAACAGGTGTTGTAAAGGAGCTTCGCGCTCGTCAGCAGTTTGACAAACCTTCTGTAAAGAAGCGCTTGAAGATGGAGCATGCCGTTTACGTACAGCAGCTTCGCGACGCAGAAGAGTAAAATCTTCTTAAGGAATTTGGTAGTTTAGAATTAATTCCGTAAATTCGTTGCCAGTAAATGATATGACATTGTGCTAATGGTAGACTTGTTCTTGGATTACTTGAAGTTAGAGAGAAATTATTCTCCAGCAACGGTAAAGCATTATCGTGATGACTTGAAAGAGTTTGAACGTTTTTTTCAAGAACTTGATTCACAACTCTCTTGGGAGACTGTTGATTCTGATATAGTTAGGCGTTGGATGGAGGCAATGATGGATAGAGGTAATGTAGCCTCTTCCGTAAATAGAAGACTCAGTGCACTAAGATCTTTTTATAGATATACACTCCGACGTAATCTTATTGAGAGGGATCCTGTTCACGGGATTCAAGGACCAAAAAGGAAGAGACCTCTTCCACAATTTCTGAAAGAGTCTGAAATGGATCGACTTCTTGATGAAAATATGTGGACAGATTGTTATAAAGATGTGCTTGCTCGTACAATTATTGTAACATTCTATGAAACAGGGATTCGTATTTCTGAATTGATTGGTCTCAATGATAAAGATGTTGACTATATAAATTGTGAAATAAAGGTCACAGGAAAGAGAGATAAACAGCGCATAATACCCTTTGGTGATGAATTATCAGAAACGCTCATTAGTTACCAGCATAGACGTAATGCTGTAATGAAATGTGGGTCTGAGGCTTTTTTTCGAACAGAGAAAGGAGAGAGGGTGACTGATGCACAAGTGAGACAAATAGTGAAAACAAACCTCTCGAAGGTTTCGACACTGAAGAAACGTTCTCCACACGTGCTTCGGCATACATTTGCTACTGCAATGCTTAATCATGAAGCAGGGCTTGAAAGTGTTAAGAAATTGCTTGGTCATGAGAGTCTGTCTACGACAGAGATTTACACGCATACGACCTTCGAGCAATTGAAAAAAGTCTATAAAAATGCCCACCCAAGGGCGTAACCTTTTAAAAATGGAGGTACCTATGGAAATTAAAATTCAGTCAATTCACTTTGACACTACCGAAAAGTTGCAGAGTTTTATTGCTAAAAAGATCGAGAAATTAGAAAAGTCTTACGAAGACATTCAGAAAGTTGAGGTGCAATTAAAGGTGGAGAAACCTGCTACTGCATTAAATAAGACTACAAGTGTATCAGTTGTTGTGCCAGGTACAACGCTTTTTGTGGAAAAAACATTCGATACTTTTGAAGAAGGAGTTGATGAGTGTGTTGATGCAATGAAGGTTCAGCTTACCAAGTTTAAGGAAAAGCAAAGAAAACGTTGAAAAAATCTCCTAAATATTTTGGAGATTGAAAATAAATCATTACCTTTGCAGCCGTTTTACTACAGGTAGCCTTTGGCTGCAAAGTTTGCCTCTTTAGCTCAGTTGGCCAGAGCACGTGATTTGTAATCTCGGGGTCGTTGGTTCGAATCCGACAAGAGGCTCTTCTTGAGAGGAGAGAACATTTGAAATAAGGGTAGTTTCCAGAGTGGCCAAATGGGGCAGACTGTAAATCTGCTGCTTCTAGCTTCGGTGGTTCGAATCCATCACTACCCACTCAAATGTTATTTGCGGAAATAGCTCAGTTGATAGAGCACTAGCCTTCCAAGCTGGGGGTCGCGGGTTTGAGCCCCGTTTTCCGCTCTATGGTTTTGCTGTAATAGCTCAGTGGTAGAGCACTTCCTTGGTAAGGAAGAGGTCCTGAGTTCAACTCTCAGTTACAGCTCTGCTACATTTTTCTAAGTTAGTATAACAAAAACGCAGATTATTCATTTAATATTAAATAAGAAAAGCTATGGCTAAAGAAGAATTCGTGCGTACCAAACCGCATGTAAACATTGGTACTATCGGTCACGTTGACCACGGTAAGACCACTCTTACTGCAGCAATCTCAAAGGTTCTTCACGAGAAGGGCTTTGGTTCTGAAGATGTTAAGTCTTTTGATCAGATTGATAATGCTCCTGAGGAGAAAGAGCGTGGTATTACCATTAACTCTGCACACATTGAATACGAAACAGCTAATCGTCACTATGCACACGTAGACTGTCCAGGTCACGCCGACTATGTAAAGAACATGGTAACTGGTGCTGCTCAGATGGATGGTGCTATCTTGGTTGTAGCTGCTACTGACGGTCCTATGCCACAGACTCGTGAGCACGTATTGCTCGCTCGTCAGGTAAACGTACCTCGTTTGGTTGTTTTCTTGAACAAGTGCGATATGGTTGACGATGAGGAAATGCTTGACCTCGTTGAAATGGAAGTTCACGAGATTCTTGAGCAGTATGGTTACGAGGAGGATACTCCAATTATCCGTGGTTCTGCACTTGGTGCTTTGAACGGCGTAGAGAAGTGGGTTGATTCTGTAATGCAGCTCATGGACACTGTTGATACTTGGATTCAAGAGCCAGAGCGTGAGGTTGATAAGCCATTCTTGATGCCTGTTGAGGATGTGTTCTCTATCACAGGTCGTGGTACTGTTGCTACTGGTCGTATTGAGACTGGTGTATGTAAGGTAGGTGATGAAGTTCAGTTGCTCGGTCTTGGTGAGGACAAGAAGTCTGTAATCACTGGTGTTGAGATGTTCCGTAAGAACCTCGCACAAGGTCAGGCTGGTGATAACGTAGGTCTTCTCCTCCGTGGTATTGATAAGGCTGAAGTTAAGCGCGGTATGGTTGTCGTACACCCAGGAGCTATTACTCCTCACGATCACTTCAAGGCTTCTATCTATGTCTTGAAGAAGGAAGAGGGTGGTCGTCACACACCATTCGGTAACAAGTATCGTCCACAGTTCTACCTCCGTACAATGGATTGTACTGGTGAAATCAAGTTGCCAGAGGGCGTTGAAATGGTAATGCCTGGTGATAACGTTGAGATCGAAGTAGAATTGATCTACAAGGTTGCTTTGAACGAGGGTCTTCGTTTCGCTATCCGTGAGGGTGGTCGTACAGTAGGTTCTGGTCAGATTACAGCAATCCTCGATGATATTAAGTAAATCATAGATTTACATCATAAATAGTTCCCGAGTCTTCGGGCTTGGGAACTTATTTACGGGTTTAGCTCAGTTGGTAGAGCACTGGTCTCCAAAACCAGGTGTCGAGGGTTCGAGCCCTTCAACCCGTGCAAAAAGAGAAGATTTTATGTTTAAGAAGATAGTTAATTATTGCAAGGCTTGCTACGACGAACTTGCGCATAAAACTACATGGCCATCACGTGCTCAGCTTACACATAGTGCAATGGTTGTTTTATCTGCTTCCCTTGTCATTGCATTGGTAGTGTTTGCTATGGATTTTGTTTTCCAACATGTGATGGATTTTGTATATCCGAGTTAATTCATTAGAAAATGGCTGATACAGAAAAGAAATGGTATGTTCTTCGGGCTGTCAGTGGTAAAGAGGCTAAGGTAAAGGAATATATCGATGCTCAATTACGACAGAACGATAAGCTTGCTGAGCGTGTTTTCGAGGTTTTGTTGCCTATGGAGAAGCACGCAACTTTGCGTAATGGCAAACGCGTTGTCAAAGAGAAATTAAGTCTTCCTGGCTACGTGCTTGTTCAAGCCAACATGACTCCAGATGTAGCTTCTACGTTACGTTTCATGCCTAATGTATTGGGGTTCCTCGGTGGTATGTCTGAGCCTTCTCCAGTTCGCCAAGCAGATATTAATCGTTTACTTGGTAACGTGGAAGAAACGGAACTTGATGAAGTTCAAGATGTTCCATATGAGGTTGGTGAGACTGTTAAGGTTACTGATGGTCCTTTCAGTGGTTTCCATGGTATCATCGAAGAGGTGAATGCTGAGAAGCATAAGTTGAAAGTGATGGTTATGATCTTTGGTCGTCAGAATCCATTGGAGTTAAGTTTTATGCAAGTCGCAAAAGAAGACTAGTGTTGTTACGGACACTATTCTGACTTTTATAGTTTAATTTTTAATATTAACAAGAAAATGGCTAAAGAAGTAGCTGGATTAATCAAATTACAGATTAAAGGTGGCGCTGCAAATCCATCCCCCCCAGTAGGTCCTGCATTGGGTTCTAAGGGTATCAATATTATGGGATTCTGCAAGGAGTTCAACGCCCGTACCCAGGACAAGGCTGGTAAAGTTCTTCCAGTCGTAATTACTTACTACAATGATAAGTCTTTTAGCTTTATTATCAAGACTCCTCCTGCAGCAGTACAGCTTATGGAGGCTGCTAAAGTAAAAGGCGGATCAGGTGAGCCAAACCGCAAGAAAGTTGCATCCGTAACTTGGGAGCAGATAAAGGCAATTGCTGAAGATAAGATGCCAGATCTTAACTGCTTCACAGTAGAAAGTGCGATGAGACTGATTGCAGGTACTGCTCGTAGTATGGGTATCACTGTAAAAGGGGACTTCCCTGGTAAATAATTTAAACTTCAAAAGTAAAAATGAGTAAACTGACAAAAAATCAGAAATCAGTCGCTGAGAAGGTTGAAGCAGGGAAAGCATACACATTAGCTGAAGCAGCTAAGTTGGTTAAGGAAATTACCACAACTAAGTTTGATGCTTCTGTAGATGTAGATGTTCGCCTTGGTGTTGACCCACGTAAAGCTAACCAAATGGTTCGTGGCGTTGTGTCATTACCAAATGGTACAGGTAAGGTGACACGTGTACTCTGTCTCTGTACTCCTGATCAGGAAGCTGCCGCTAAGGAAGCTGGTGCTGATTACGTTGGTCTCGACGAATATGTTGAGAAGATAAAGGGTGGATGGACTGATGTTGATGTCATCATCACTATGCCATCATGCATGGGTAAGTTAGGTCCTTTAGGTCGTGTACTTGGTCCTCGTGGATTGATGCCAAACCCAAAGAGCGGTACTGTGACTATGGATGTTGCTAAGGCAGTGAAGGAAGTAAAGCAGGGTAAGATTGACTTTAAGGTTGATAAGGCTGGTATTATCCATACATCAATTGGTAAGGTTAGTATGACTGCTGAGCAGATTTATGGTAATGCGAAAGAATTTATTTCTACCGTTATCAAGTTGAAGCCTGCTGCAGCTAAAGGTACATATATCAAGAGTATCTTTATTTCTAGCACAATGAGTAAGGGTGTCAAGATTGATCCTAAATCAGCTGAATAACTCTAAAAGTTTTGTACAATGAAGAAAGAAGTAAAAGATACAATTATCGCTGAACTCGGTGAGAAGTTGAAGAACTTCCCTCATTTCTATCTAGTTGATGTAACTGGTTTGAATGCTGAGGCTACAAGTTCTCTTCGCCGTAAGTGCTTTAAGAGTGAGATCAATATGGTCGTAGTGAAGAATACTCTTCTTCACAAGGCTTTTGAAGCTTCAGATGTAGATTTTGAACCACTGTATGGTTCTTTGAAGGGCAATACTGCAGTTATGTTTGCTCATACTGCAAATGTACCAGCTAAACTGTTGAAAGAGTATAAGAAGGAAGCTATTCCTGCTCTAAAGGCAGCTTATGTAGAGGAAACTCTATTTATTGGTGCAGATAAGCTCGAAGAACTTGCAGCTCTCAAGAGTAAGAACGAAGTTATTGCAGATGTTGTTGCATTGCTACAATCTCCAGCCAAGAACGTTGTTTCTGCTCTTCAATCAGGCGCTGGCACTATTCATGGTGTACTTAAGACTTTAGGTGAGCGCGCTGAGTAAGAAATCTAATAAAGTCAAAGATATATTATTTTTAGAACAAAAAATTAAAAAGTTTAGAATAAGATGGCAGACGTAAAAGCTATTGCAGAAGAGTTAGTAAACCTTACTGTTAAGGAAGTAAATGAGTTGGCAACTGTGCTCAAGGAAGAGTATGGTATTGAGCCTGCAGCTGCAGCTGTTGCTGTTGCTGGTCCTGCTGCTGGTGGTGCAGCTGGTGGTGCAGAAGAGAAGTCAGAGTTTGACGTAGTTCTCGTTGAGGCTGGTGCTAATAAACTTAAAGTAGTAAAGGCTGTTAAAGAGGCTTGTGGTCTTGGTTTGAAGGAAGCTAAAGACTTAGTAGATGGCGCACCTTCTACATTGAAGGAGGGTATGGCTAAGGCTGAAGCTGAGAACTTGAAGAAGACTATCGAGGCTGAAGGTGCAAAGGTAGAGTTGAAGTAATTTCTTCATACTTTGCATAAAATATAATTTGGTTAGGATTTACCAAGTAGGTGAGTCCTAACCTTTTTGTGTCTTTTGACACATTCGTTGATTGTTTAATCACGCTTTAAGTTCGTTATTGAACTTTGAATATTCGAATATTTAATTTCAGTTTATGGCATTAGATAATAAACCCAGAGTAAGTTTCGCCAGCGTTAAGAATCCTTACCCATATCCGGACTTCTTAGATGTGCAACTGAAGTCTTTTCGTGACTTCTTGCAGCTAGATACTCCGCCTGAGGAACGCAAGAATGACGGTCTATATAAGGTGTTTGCAGAGAACTTCCCTATTACCGATACACGTAATAATTTCGTTCTTGAGTTCTTGGACTATTATGTTGATCCACCTAGATATACTATTGAAGAATGTCTGGAACGTGGTTTGACATATAGTGTACCTTTAAAGGCTAAGATGAAGCTGTATTGTACAGATCCAGATCATGAGGATTTTGGTACATTTATTCAGGATGTATTCTTGGGTACAATCCCATACATGACTAGCAATGGTACATTTGTTATCAATGGAGCTGAGCGTGTAGTTGTATCTCAGTTACATCGTTCTCCTGGTGTGTTCTTTGGTCAAGGTGTTCATGCTAATGGTACGGTATTGTATAGTGCACGTATTATACCTTTTAAGGGATCATGGATAGAGTTTGCGACAGACATAAATAATGTTATGTATGCTTACATTGACCGTAAGAAGAAATTACCTGTTACAACGATGTTACGTGCCATTGGGTATGAGTCAGATCGTGATATTCTTCAAATCTTTGACCTTTGTGAAGAGGTAAAGGTCAATAAGAAGAATATGAAGGCAGCCATTGGACGTAAAATTGCAGGTAATGTGATGAAGACATGGACTGAGGATTTTGTTGATGAGGATACTGGTGAAGTTGTTTCTATCGAGCGTAATAAGGTTGTTGTAGAGAGAGAAACTGTTATTACCGAGGAGAATGTTGACGAGATACTTGATAGTTCTGTTTCAACAATCTTGCTTCATAAGGATGAGGATGCAGCAAATAAGTATTCTATTATATTTAATACACTGGCAAAAGATCCTAGTCACTCTGAAATAGAGGCCGTTAATTACATTTATCGTCAACTTCGCAATGCTGATGCTGCAGACGATGCAAGTGCACGTGAGGTATTCCAAAACCTTTTCTTTTCAGACAAACGTTATGACTTGGGTGAGGTCGGTCGCTATCGTATCAATAAGAAATTGAACTTGGATACGGACATGGATACGCGTGTGTTGACTAAGGATGATATTGTTGAGATTATCAAGTACCTCATTAGCTTAGTCAATTCAAATGCAACCGTTGATGATATTGACCATTTATCAAATCGTCGTGTACGTACTATTGGTGAGCAGTTAGCTAACCAATTCTCAATAGGACTTGCTCGTATGAATCGTACTATTCGTGAACGTATGAATGTTCGTGATAGTGAGGTGTTCCAGCCAACGGATTTGATTAATGCAAAGACGATCTCAAGTGTTATCAACTCATTCTTCGGTACTAATCCATTGAGCCAATTTATGGATCAGACTAATCCTTTAGCCGAAGTGACCCACAAACGTCGTCTTTCTGCGTTAGGTCCTGGTGGACTTTCTCGTGAACGTGCAGGTTTTGAGGTGCGTGATGTTCACTATACTCACTATGGTCGCCTTTGTCCAATTGAGTCTCCTGAAGGACCAAACATTGGTTTGATATCTTCACTTTGTATGTATGCGAAAATAAACGATCTAGGATTCATCGTTACACCTTATCGTCGTGTTCGTGATTCTAAGGTTGATATGGACAACAAGGATGTTGTATTCTTGACGGCAGAAGAGGAGGAAGATCAGATTATTGGACAAGGTAATGCTCCATTGAATGATGATGGAACTTTCGTTCGCGACACCGTAAAGTGTCGTCAAGATGCAGATTATCCTGTTGTGAGACCTGACTCTGTTAACTTAATAGATGTTTCTCCACAACAGATAGCTTCTGTTTCTGCTGGTCTCATTCCTTTCTTAGAGCATGATGATGGTCACCGTGCATTGATGGGTTGTAACATGATGCGCCAGGCAGTTCCATTGCTACATAATGATGCCCCGATTGTTGGTACAGGTCTTGAGAAACAAGTATGTGAAGATTCACGTACGATGATTACAGCAGAAGGTGAAGGAGTTATCGAATATGTTGATGCTACAACTATTCGAATTCTTTACGATCGTACAGAGGACGAAGAGTTTGTTAGTTTCGAACCAGCATTGAAAGAATATCGTATTCCTAAGTTCCGTCGAACGAATCAAAATATGGTTGTTGACCTTCGCCCTATATGTGACAAGGGACAACGTGTGAAGAAGGGTGATATTCTTACTGAAGGCTATGCAACAGAGAATGGTGAATTGGCTCTAGGTCGTAATCTTCTCGTTGCTTACATGCCTTGGAAGGGTTATAACTATGAAGATGCTGTTGTAATCTCTGAGCGTATGGTACGTGAAGACGTATTAACATCAGTCCATGTAGATGAGTACTCTCTTGAGGTACGTGAGACTAAGCGTGGTGTTGAAGAATTTACTTCTGATATTCCAAATGTAAGCGAAGAAGCTACAAAGGATCTTGATGACAATGGTATTATTCGTGTAGGTGCTCGTGTAGAACCTGGTGATATCATGATTGGTAAGATTTCACCTAAGGGTGAGAGCGATCCTTCTCCTGAAGAGAAGCTCCTTCGTGCTATCTTTGGTGATAAGGCTGGCGATGTGAAAGATTCTTCACTGAAGGCTAATCCTTCATTGAGTGGTGTCGTTATCGATAAGAAACTCTTTGCTCGTGCTATAAAAACACGTGAGAGCAAACGACAAGATAAGGTAACACTTGCTAAGATTGATGAAGAACAGGAGGCTAAGGTAAATGATTTGAAGGATCTCTTGGTTGATAAACTTCTAGAGTTGACAGAGGATAAAGTTTCCGAGGGTGTTAAAGATTACTCTGATGCAGAAATCATTACAAAGGGAAGTAAGTTCACTGTTGCTGCATTAAAGAACCTTGACTATGAGGGAATCCAATCAAATGGTTGGACTGATGATGAGCATACCAACCTCTTGATTCAGAAGTTGATAATGAACTTCATACATAAGTATAAGCAAATGGATGCTGAACTTAAACGTAAGAAGTTTGCAATTACTATCGGTGATGAACTTCCATCTGGTGTTCTTCAGATGGCTAAGGTTTACATTGCAAAGAAACGTAAGATTCAAGTTGGTGATAAACTTGCTGGTCGTCATGGTAATAAAGGTATTGTATCAAAGGTTGTACGTACGGAAGATATGCCATTCCTCGAAGATGGTCGCCCTGTAGATTTAGTATTGAACCCAATGGGTGTGCCTTCTCGTATGAACCTTGGTCAGATTTTCGAGGCTATCCTTGGTGCTGCAGGTCGTAAGTTGGGTGTTAAGTTTGCTACTCCTATCTTTGATGGTGCTAAGCTCTCTGATTTGAAGGAGTGGACAGATAAGGCAGGTCTACCAAATCTCTGTTCTACATATATCTATGATGGTGAAACAGGTGAGAAGTTCGATCAGCCAGCTACAGTTGGTATCACTTACTTCTTGAAACTTGGCCACATGGTAGAGGATAAGATGCACGCACGTAGTATCGGTCCATACTCATTGATAACCCAACAGCCACTTGGTGGTAAAGCACAATTTGGTGGTCAGCGTTTTGGAGAGATGGAGGTTTGGGCTATTGAGGCCTTTGGTGCATCTCATGTTCTTCAGGAGATTTTGACAATCAAGTCTGATGATGTCGTAGGTCGTTCTAAGGCTTATGAGGCAATCGTTAAGGGTGAACCAATGCCAACACCAGGTATTCCTGAGTCTCTCAATGTGTTGTTACACGAATTACGTGGTCTCGGTTTAAGCATCAAACTTGATTAATACGTACACCCCTATAATAGAAGTAAAACATGGCTTTTAAGAAAGATAATAAAGTAAAGAGTAATTTCAGCAAGATTACTATCGGACTGGCTTCACCTGAAGAAATCCTTGAAAATTCTTTTGGTGAGGTAACCAAGCCAGAGACTATAAACTATCGTACCTATAAACCAGAACGTGATGGTTTGTTCTGCGAGCGTATCTTTGGTCCTACAAAGGATTATGAGTGTGCTTGTGGTAAGTATAAGCGTATTCGCTATAAAGGTATTGTTTGTGATCGTTGTGGTGTTGAGGTAACAGAAAAGAAGGTTCGTCGTGAACGTGCTGGTCACATTGAATTGGTTGTTCCAGTTGCGCATATCTGGTACTTCCGTAGTCTTCCTAACAAGATTGGTTACCTCCTTGGTATGCCAACCAAGAAGTTAGATGCTGTTATTTATTACGAGAAGTATGTTGTTATCCAGCCTGGTGTTGTAGAGGGTATGAAGAATGCCGATACGGATGAGGATTTGAATGGTTCTCATAAGTTCGACCTTCTTTCAGAGGATGAATACCTCGATATCCTTGATAATAAACTCCCAGAAGGCAATGAGCGTCTAGATGATTCTGACCCAAGTAAGTTTATTGCTAAGATGGGTGCAGAGGCTGTCTATGATTTGTTAACTGGTATCGATCTTGATCGTCTTGCTGGTGAATTACGTGATCGTGCCACAACAGATTCTAGTCAGCAACGTAAGACAGATGCCTTGAAGCGTCTTCAAGTAGTAGAGGGCTTCCGTCAGTCAATAGGTGTAAATAGACCAGAGTGGATGATCATGAAGATTATCCCTGTTACTCCACCAGAGCTTCGTCCATTGGTTCCATTGGATGGTGGTCGCTTTGCAACATCAGACCTTAACGACCTTTATCGTCGTGTTATCATCCGTAACAATCGTTTGAAGCGTTTGATGGAAATCAAAGCTCCTGAGGTTATTCTTCGTAACGAGAAACGTATGCTTCAGGAAGCTGTTGACTCTCTCTTTGACAACAGCCGTAAGTCATCAGCTGTTAAGAGTGAGAGTAACCGACCATTGAAGTCTCTTTCAGACTCCTTGAAGGGTAAGCAAGGACGTTTCCGTCAGAACCTCCTCGGTAAACGTGTCGACTATTCTGCTCGTTCAGTAATCGTTGTTGGTCCTGAGTTGAAGATGGGTGAGTGCGGTCTTCCTAAGTTGATGGCAGCAGAGCTTTACAAACCATTCATCATCCGCAAGCTCATCGAGCGCGGTATCGTGAAGACTGTAAAGAGTGCTAAGAAGATTGTTGATCGTCGTGAGCCAGTTATTTGGGATATCCTTGAGAATGTAATGAAGGGTCACCCAGTAATGTTGAACCGTGCGCCGACACTTCACCGTTTGGGTATTCAAGCATTCCAGCCTAAGCTCATTGAGGGTAAGGCTATCCAGCTGCACCCATTGGCATGTACAGCGTTCAATGCCGACTTCGATGGTGACCAGATGGCTGTTCACCTCCCATTGAGTAATGAGGCAGTCTTAGAGACACAGATCTTGATGCTTCAGAGCCATAACATCCTTAACCCTGCTAATGGTGCACCTATCACCGTTCCTTCACAGGATATGGTGCTTGGTCTCTACTATATTACTAAGATTCGTCCAGGCGCTAAGGGTGAAGGTCTATCATTCTATGGTTCGGAAGAGGCTATCATTGCTTACAATGAGAAGAAGTGTGACCTTCATGCTCAAGTAAAGGTTGTTGTTGACGACCTTGTAGGTGGTAAGATACAGAAGCGAATGGTTGAAACCTCTGTTGGTCGTGTTATTGTTAACCAGATTATCCCAACCGAGATCGGTTTCTTCAATGGTATTATCTCAAAGAAGTCTCTCCGTGGTCTTATTGCTGATGTAATTAAGGCTGTCGGTATGGCACGTGCTTGTGAGTTCCTTGATGGTATCAAGAACCTCGGTTACCACATGGCATACGTAGCAGGTCTATCCTTCAACTTGGACGATATCATCGTTCCTGTAGAGAAGAAAGACATTGTTGGTAAGGGTCAGGATGAGGTTGATCAGGTGAAGGCTAACTACGAAATGGGTTTCATCACTGATAAGGAGCGTTACAACCAGGTAATTGATGCGTGGACACACGTTAACAATAACCTTAAGGCAAGTGTGATGAAGCACATGACCGAGGCCGACCAGGGATTCAACGCTGTATATATGATGCTTGACTCTGGTGCCCGTGGTTCTTCTGACCAGATTGCTCAGCTTGCTGGTATGCGTGGTCTTATGGCTAAGCCACAGAAGGCTGGTGCTGAAGGTGCACAGATTATTGAAAACCCTATCATCTCTAACTTTAAGGAGGGTATGTCAGTGTTGGAGTACTTTATTGCTTCACACGGTGCTCGTAAGGGTTTGGCTGATACCGCTATGAAGACAGCCGATGCCGGATACTTGACACGTCGTCTTGTAGACGTTTCTCATGATGTTATCATTAATGAGGAGGATTGTGGTTCACTCCGCGGTCTTGAGTGTCGCGCCTTGAAGAGTGGTGACGAGACTATAGCAACCCTTTACGAGCGTATCTTGGGTCGTGTGTCTGTTCACGATGTTGTAAACCCTACAACAGGCGAGATTATTGTTGCAGCAGGTGAGGAAATCACTGAAGCAAAGGCACAGGCTATCGAGGATTCTCCTATTGAGATGGTTGAGATCCGCTCTGTACTTACTTGTGAGAGCAAGAAGGGTGTATGTAAGAAGTGTTATGGTCGTAACCTTGCTACTGCTCGTATGGTACAGATGGGTGAGGCTGTTGGTGTCATTGCAGCGCAAGCTATTGGTGAGCCTGGTACACAGCTTACACTTCGTACGTTCCACGCCGGTGGTGTCGCTGGTAACGCAGCCGCTAACGCAACTATCACAGCTAAGAACGAAGCTAAGATTGAGTTTGATGAACTTCGTACCGTGCCATTCGTTGATGACGATGATAAGGAATGCCAGATGGTAGTTAGTCGATTGGCTGAAATCCGCTTTGTCGATCCAAACACTGGTATCGTATTACTTACTGATAACGTACCTTATGGTAGCTCTCTCTACTTCAAGTCAGGTGACAGAGTACAGAAGGGTGATGTAATCTGTAAGTGGGACCCATTCAATGCCGTTATCGTTAGTGAATATGAAGGTGTACTTCGTTTACATGATGTTGTTGAAGGTGTAACTTATAAGGCAGAAACCGATGATGCAACTGGTTTGACTGAGCGTATCATCACCGATTCTCGTGATAAGACAAAGGTTCCAACTGTAGACATTGTTAAGGTTGGTGCTAAGAAGGGTGACGATGGTCAATATGCAGCTAGTGACATCCTCGGAATTTATAACCTCCCTGTTGGTGGTCACTTGGAACAAGTTCTCCAGGATGGCGCAGAGATCAAGACTGGTATGACACTTGTTAAGATTCCACGCTCTGTTGGTGGTGCTGGTGATATCACGGGTGGTCTTCCACGTGTTACCGAGCTCTTCGAGGCTCGTAACCCATCTAACCCTGCTGTCGTATCTGAGATTGATGGTGAGATTACAATGGGTAAGGTGAAACGTGGTAATCGTGAGATTGTGGTAACATCTAAGACTGGCGAGCAACGCAAGTACCTTGTTAGCTTGTCAAAGCAGATTCTGGTACAGGAGCATGACGCTGTTCGTGCTGGTACCCCATTGTCAGACGGTATTATCACTCCAGCTGATATCCTTTCTATCATGGGTCCAACAGCCGTTCAGGAGTATATTGTGAATGAGGTGCAGGACGTTTATCGTCTACAAGGTGTGAAGATCAACGACAAGCACTTTGAGATTATCGTCCGTCAGATGATGCGTAAGGTGCGTATTGATGACCCAGGTGATACAACATTCTTGGAGCAAGAGTTGGTTGATAAGCTCGACTTTACTGAAGAGAATGATCGTATCTGGGGTAAGAAGGTTGTTACCGATCCAGGCGACTCTGAGAACTGCTATAAGGGTCAGATCCTCTCTGTACGCAAGTTGCGTGATGAGAATTCAAGCTTGAAGCGTCGTGACCTCAAACTTGTTCAGGTTCGTGATGCCGTACAAGCAACAGCAACTCAGATCCTACAAGGTATCACCCGTGCTGCCCTTGGTACGAAGAGCTTCATGAGTGCAGCATCATTCCAGGAGACAACAAAGGTACTCAACGAGGCAGCTATTCGTGGTAAGAGCGATAGCCTTGAGGGCATGAAGGAGAACGTAATTTGCGGTCACCTCATCCCAGCCGGTACTGGTCTTCGCCAGTGGCAGAAGATTGTTGTTGGCTCACAAGAGGAACACGAGCGTATGGAGGCAAATAAGAAGAATGTTATAGATTATGCCAATCAAGAAGTAGCTGAAGCTACAAAAGAATAATTTATAGCATCCAATTCATAAAGATAAGAGGGGTTCATGGCAATATGCTGTGAGCCCCTCTTTTCATTGTAAGGTGTTCTGTACTTTATACCTTATCATCCTTTCGATTGAAGCGGTGCTTATTAATAGGCAAGGAGAGGCTTTGCTTTACTTCAAAGTAGCATCTTCTATCTTATAGTAAGCTACCTGTTGCTTTTCTCCTTTGGGCAATGAGCAATGTTCCTGCACTGGAACATCCATGTTCCCACACTGGAACGTCAATGTTCCTACACTGGAATGTTAATGTTCCTTATGCGGTATGTCTTTATTCCTAATAGGGAAGATGATGAATTATCTTGAGTAATGGGAAAGGAAGTTAAGGTCATAAAGAGTGGGAAGTTGTATGATTTTAGATGGTTAGACAAGGAGGTTACATAGGGAAAGATACTTGTTAGAAGAGCCTTTATTTATCTTTTTTAGTAGTTTTTTATACATTCGTTTGCCTCGTGGGATATTATTTCGTATTTTTGCAAGTGTTACTTATGATTTGAATCATTACGTAATTTGATGGCGATGGATACTCTACAGACCGATTTATAACAGGTGAATGATTAATTTAAAATATAACTATTATGCCCCGATTGATATATCTTGTTTTATTCTGTCTAATAGCTTTGAATGTTGAGGCACAAGGTTTGAGACTCCCCACCAGACGGCAACATTCTACGGCTCCTGCTGTAAGAGTAACAGTGAAGAAGCCTGCGCCACAGCGTAAAGTCGTTGTGAATAGACCACGTGTTGTTAAGCCACGTTCGGTGCAACCTCGTCCGTCTAGACCAGTTAGCGACTATGATGTATATGTATATGATGATTGTCCTACTGCGAAGAAGAAAGCGAAATCCAAGAGCCGTAATTCGTGCGAGGACTCTGATTGTGAAGAGTCTGAATACGATAGTTCGGATGATATGTCGTCAGAAGATGCTGATAAAATTTATACGATTGCAGAACAAATGCCTTCGTTTAAGGGGAATGTGAATGCTTGGTTGTCTAGCCATTTACAATATCCAGCTGTGGCTGCAGAGAATGGTATTCAAGGTCGTGTTATTGTGAAGTTCGTGGTAACTGCTGGAGGCTATGTTAGTCAAGCACAGGTTGTAAGAGGAGTTGACCCATCGCTCGATCGAGAAGCGTTGCGCGTTGTGAATAGTATGCCAATATGGAATCCAGGAATGAATCATGGAAAGCCTGCTAATGTCTGGTTTACTCTTCCTATTACTTTTAAACTACAATAATTATCAATGTCACATATCTAAAAACCTTATCATAATGAGAAAATACCTATTACTAAGTTTCGTGTTCGCCCTTATCTCCTTGTTGTCATCTTGTCAGAAAGAGGAAAGTGTAGCAGAGTATATACCTTTCAGATCAGAAAAGGATGGTAAATGGGGATTTATTAATTTAGATGGAGATGTACTCTTAGAAGATGAATTTAAGAGCGAGCCAACCATCGTGTCGAATGACCGATTCTTTGTTAAGAATAAAGCAGGGTATTGGGAGATGTACACCGCTGATAAGAATGCAAGACAAGTAGGTAAGGAGTATGTGCAAGCAGGAGCTTTTATAGAGGATGTTGCCCCTGTCGTTGAGAAAGGTAAAGCTATTGACTTTATTGATAAGAACGGCAAAGTAAGGTTTACATTGGGTAATGTAGATGGCGTAGCTATTACCTCGTGTAGGAACTTTACTGATGGACTTGCAGTGTTTAAGTGTGGCGGCTATTATGGAGCAATTGACGCATCAGGTAATGTAGTTATAAAGCCAGACTATCTTGTACTGGAATCAGCTAAGGATGGTAAGTTCATAGGAGTTCACAACAAATATAAGGGAGTAAAAGATAGATCTAAGGTTAAAATAACCGTGTTGGATACGTCTGGTAAGGTTCTTTCTGAGTTCCCCTTAGCAAAGATTTCCGATGGTGTTGATTATTTCTGTGATGATGTCTTGGCTGTAGCAAAGGAGGACACCGATGGTAATAATTATTGGGGACTTATCAATGAGAAAGGGGAGTGGATTCTTCATGCCTC
Source organism: Prevotella sp. 20925_1_30 (assembly GCF_041433025.1). Classification (NCBI taxonomy): domain Bacteria; kingdom Pseudomonadati; phylum Bacteroidota; class Bacteroidia; order Bacteroidales; family Prevotellaceae; genus Prevotella; species Prevotella sp. 20925_1_30. Next base: position 37,433 of record NZ_JAPWAR010000002.1, read on the forward strand.
CCATAAGATACGATCTATTAAAGGTATGAGGAATGGTAAGTTCATCTTTAGTGATGGTGAACAATGTGGCTTGATGGACTTTAATGGTGATGTTCTGATACGTCCAAAGTATTCAAACATTAAGTTTACGGGGGCTAACCAGCTCTTTGTTCTTGATGACCATACTGATCCGCAATGGAAACTCATTACCGAGGAGGAGGATGTGGTTTCTCCTAATGAGTTTGATGATGTTTATCCTTTGTCAGGTGATAAATATTTTGTTAAGGATGATGGTGATAGTTGGATTATTATAGATGATAAGGGTAAAGAAGTTAAGACGAAAGCTGATATTTATGAGTTCAGCTATAATCAGGGAGACACCGAGTTTGAAAGTCAGTACTTAGATCTTACGTCATTCATTAACCAATTACATATAAAGAAGGATGGGCTCTTGGGGCTTAACCTAACCATGGAAGTAGCAGATGTCATAAAGTCGTTTAGTTTCCTAGATAAGCAGTATGGAGAAGGCGATTTTAGCAACAATGCTTCATCGTATCGATATTCTAATGATATTAGTGTTGACTTGAACTTCAACAATGTGAAGTTTCAGATAGCAGCTTTGTTTGATGATAATGTTGCTGATTACACTTTCTCATCAGGCTTTAGTAATATTAGTCCTAATCAAATATCTGTTACCTTCTACAATGAAAAGCTATTAAAAGGACATTTGAGTCAGCTTACGAGAAGTTTAAAGGCGAAGCTGAAGAAGGTGGGTACGGTTGTCAAGGAGACTGAGTATGCGTTGATAGTCGCTAGTGGCAATGCTTATTATTTTGTTGGTAGCGATGGTGATAAGGTTTATTTGAATTATGGCAATTTTGATGTTAATGCCATAAACCTTAATATGTTTACGGGCAGTGATGATACTGTTACGACCACAAGTGACTCATATGCAGATGATACGGAGTACGCTGATAGTGTTTGTCTAGATTCTGCCATAGCCTATTAGTCGATTCGTTGTTCTGTACAGACCTTTGATAAGTTCTGTAAAACTATTGCGTTAAGATTTGGGTAAGTGCAATGAAAGTATTACCTTTGCATAAGCTAGACCCTACGAGGCATATAAGTTGTAGATAATGCTTAACCTTGTTCGGTTTATTCAAGCAATACAAACGAATTATTTATCTAAATCTTTTAAGTAAAATGGACAATAACAATCAGAATCAAGAGGGACAGCAGTTGCAGATTGATCTCTCACCGGAAATCGCTAATGGTGTTTATACAAACTTCCAGATAATCTCTCACTCTAGTTCAGAGTTTGTGCTCGACTTTGCTACACTTCTTCCAGGTGTTCCAAAGGCAACAGTAACCAGTCGTGTTATCATCGCTCCAGAGCATGCTCTTCGTCTTCTTGCAGCTTTGCAGGATAATGTAGTACGCTATGAGAAAGAGTTTGGTAAGATTGATCGCCACGAACCAAAAGAGCAGGGACCACGCACTATCGCTCCATTCGGCAATGGTAAGGTTGAAGCATAAGCAATCCCTTTAAGATTAAAATACTTGAAAGTCGCCTCCATATTGGGGGCGACTTTCTGTTTCAGGGGGGCTTGTAAGCATGTTACAAAGTCACTACTTTGGTTAAGCTATTGCGCTTTCACGTATAAGTTTGTGTATTGGTAGTAAGCCTGCGCTTTGCGGATGAGTTCTTGATTCATCTGCTTTGTAGGTTGCTCTTCAAATGTACCATCGTGTAATGGACGAACGATGTATTGTCGTACATTGCGGACTGGCGATAAAACAGTTAGTCGGTTACCTTCAAGATAACCAAGGTCTTGGTAAGTTGCCATGAATGCACGAGGATGATAGGTTGGTGCGAGGATGTCTTGTCCTGTGAAACTTACAGTGCAACGTAACTTGAGGAGAGAAAGTAGGGTAGGCATGACATCAATCTGCGAGCATATAGTTTCAATCTTTCTTGGTTGGAGAATAGCTGGCGCATAGATGAGGCATGGAATATGGTAGCGGTCTATAGGAAGTGATGTTTTTCCGGCACTGGATGCACAGTGATCAGCAATAACTACGAATACGGTATTCTGGAACCATGCTTTCTTTCGGGCGTCATTAATGAATTTACCGATTGCATAGTCTGTATATTTTACTGCGGCTTCTCTTGTGTTAGGGTCACCGTCTACTTTAATTCTGCCACTGGGATAGGTGTAAGGGCGATGATTGCTCGTGGTCATAATCTGTGCGAAGAAAGGAAGCTTCGACTGATAGTTCTTATCGAATACTTGTAAGCTCTTGTTGAAGATATCTTCATCACAGACACCCCAAATGTTTGCGAATGTTACTTGATTGTTCGGTATGTCTTTTCGGTCTATTACCTCGTAGCCATTATGACTGAAGAAGTCGCCCATGTTATCGAAATAACTATCTCCGCCATAGATGAATTGCGATTTGTATCCCAAGTGAGAAAGGATAGGACCTATTGATAAGTTCCCCATTCGGTTAGCCTTTCGCTTGATGATGCTTTCTCCTGCACTTGGTGGAATGCAAAGAGATAATGCTTCTAATCCTCTAACTGTTCTGTTTCCCGCTGCGTATAGACTGTCAAAGACAATACTCCCTTGCATGAGCTTGTCAAGTTGTGGGGTAAGGTTCTCTTTATTTCCATATCGCGTAAGGAAATCAGCACTTAGGCTTTCTACTGTTATTAAGACGATGTTAGGGCGTTGTGGCGCAAGGGACTCTCCAATCGCCTTCTTTCCCTCATTATTAAGTCCACTTAGTTGACGATACAGAGACACACATTGTTGTTTGGGTAACATGGTATAGAACTTATCATACTCTAACTTGTTACTTTGGAAAGCAATGACAAAGTCGCAGGCTCCGTTTTGTTCAAGTTGAGTAACGTATTGATTGTTACTTCGTAGAGCATGGGTGCCTTGTAAGATAAAATATGAGCTTATTGCTAAGACCATATATATAGAAAAGTGTATAAGAAACTTCTTCGCATTGTAAAGATGAGTAACCTTTAGCTTGTAATGTCGTGATTGAAGGAAGATAATTGCAGCAGTTAAGAGTAATGTAATGCCAATCAACGGAACAATAGAATAAGACTCCATGATGTTCCCAATAACTTCGTGAGTGTAGACGAGATAGTCTACTGCAATGAAATTATATCTTACGCCAAACTCTCCCCAGAAGATGTATTCTCCTGCTGTGACGCAAAGTAATAAGAAAACATATACAGCCCAAGTTATATAGAGGGAGATCTTACGCCATGTTTCTCTTGTTCTTGGAATGAAAAAGCGTATGGAGAAACTAAATAGTTTCCATCCGAGGAATATTCGTGCAATCTTTGGTGCGCCGCCTCCGTATTCGTGGAAGATGGTATGGAAGAATAATACGTAGGCAAAGGCGATAGCTAGTAGAAGTTCAATAATCCATCCTGTGACGCGATGATATTTAGCTTCATTTAGCCCAAGGTTTATAATTTGCAATGGTAAGGCAAGCAAAATTGCCATACAAATGTCTGTTACGAAGCCAACACTTAAAAATCTGATTATCTCCCAGAATGAGAAAGAAGAATCTTCGGGGACATTCGACATTAAGATAATTCTTAGGATGAATCCAATGAGTAGATACAGTTTTAAAAATCGTGTTCCAATGAAATTAATAGGATTCTTGGTAATTACATTTGTTCTTTTGTCCATCGTTTGCTTATTTTTCGGCAAAGTTAATAATTATAGATGAGGTCCAGACATATTTTAGGCAGTAATTGCGCTCGCATGTTTGAGAATGTTAGATCCTTAGAATGATAAATGTGCTTCTATTTGTCAATGGTGTTTCTTTGTTTTTAGATAAGGTTCAACTTAATTTTTAAAAAGAGGCTATCTACTTTCGAAGTATTTGCTTACTTTTGCAAGCAAAAAATATCTCAATGAGTATTATCGTATTTACTATTCTCTTATTGTTAGGTGCCTATTGTGCAGGTTTGTTAGGCTCCTTGACAGGTTTGGGGGGAGGTGTAATTGTCATTCCTCTACTCACTTTAGTTTTCGGTATCGATTTCCATTATGCTATTGGAGCTGCTTTGGTTGCTTCCATAGCAACCTCTTCTGGTTCGGCTAGTGCTTATGTAAAAGAAGGAATGACCAATATTCGTTTAGGAATGTTTCTTGAGATAGCAACAAGTATTGGTGCCGTAATTGGTGCTGCAGTTGCTTTGTGGATGCCTACTAATGGAATAGCTATTGTTTTCGGAGCAGTTCTCCTTCTCACAATAGCCTTACAATTTCGTCAGAAAGCCGATTACGTCAATGTAAAAGGTAGTCAGTTAGCGATGAAACTGAAGCTTTTTGGCTCCTATCCTACGAAAGAAGGGAAGTCGCAAAAATATGAGCTAACCAACGTGTCGGGCGGCTTTTCTGTGATGATACTTGCTGGAGCATTGTCTGGCCTATTAGGAATTGGTAGTGGAGCATTAAAGGTGTTGGCTATGGACGGATGCATGAAAGTCCCATTTAAGGTTAGTACCACAACGAGTAATTTCATGATAGGTGTTACAGCGGTAACCTCCGCCGTCGTTTATCTACAGCGTGGTTATATAGAGCCAGGTCTTGCCTTCCCAATAATGGTGGGCGTGTTAGCAGGCGCAATGAGTGGAGCAAAGTTACTGAAACACTTAGATGTGAAAGTGTTGAGAAAGATATTTGCTGTAGCCATACTATTGGCGGCATTAAACATGATATATAATGGCATAATAGGAAAGTTCTAATATGGAAGATAATAGAAACACTAAGAATGATATGAATACTCTGATAGGCAATACTTTGCGTATTGGAGTCTTCACGGCATGTATCATTGCGCTGATAGGTGGTATATGGTATGTTGTAAGTACTTCGGGATCAGCATTACCAGATTATAAGGTTTTCTATAAAGGAGATGAAAGTTATACGACCTTTGAAGGCATTTTTAAGTCGGTATTTGCGCTGTCAGCTGCAGGTTGGGTACAATTAGGCGTAGTCGTTCTCATGCTCACACCAGTAATGCGTGTCATATTATCATTGGTAGATTTTAGCATCCAACGTGACTGGCTATATGTGGTCATAACGGGTATTGTTCTCCTCATTATTGTCATGAACTCACTTGTTGGAGTGGGGTAAGGTGTGTTAAATAATAAGTAAAAAGTTATTTATTGTTAACGTGGGTAATTTGTGAACTTATTATTTTTCTTATTATTAGGTCATTTGAGGGAATATTCGTACCTTTGCAACCCGAAACAATAGAGTAAATTATAGCGTTCTTAGACGTTTTACTCTTGTTTGTAATGGATTGAAAATAAACAAAATAAATATATAACAATAAAAAGTAAAATTATGCCTACTATTTCACAATTAGTAAGAAAGGGCAGAAAGGACATCGTAGACAAGAGCAAGTCACCTGCTTTGGACAACTGTCCACAGCGTCGTGGTGTTTGTGTTCGTGTTTACACAACAACTCCTAAGAAGCCTAATTCGGCAATGCGTAAGGTTGCCCGTGTTCGTTTGACCAACCAGAAGGAAGTTAACTCTTACATCCCAGGAGAGGGTCACAACTTGCAGGAGCATAGTATTGTTCTCGTTCGTGGTGGTCGTGTGAAGGACCTTCCTGGTGTACGTTATCACATCGTTCGTGGTACTCTTGATACCGCAGGTGTTGCCAATCGTACACAGCGTCGTTCTAAGTACGGTGCTAAGCGTCCAAAGGCAGCTAAGAAGTAATATCTGCGTTGCTCAAAGGCAACAAAGAAACTTCAATCCATAAAGCCGAGGTGCAACGGCCGGTGATGGTCGATGCTCCAAGGCTCTTTCAAAAAGAATAAACTAAAAACAAACAGTTTTGCTGGAGATTTGTAATCACAAAGGTTGAGTAAACGCCCAAGAGAGGGTGTTGAAGAACGAAAGACGACAGCCTCCGCAGAATTAAAGTTTAAAATAAAAAATGAGAAAAGCAAAACCAAAGAAGCGTGTAATCCTTCCAGATCCAAAGTTCAATGATCAGAAGGTATCAAAGTTCGTAAATCATTTGATGTATGATGGTAAGAAGAATACCTCATACGAAATCTTCTATGCAGCCCTCGATATCGTAGGCGGTAAGATGAAGGATGAAGAGAAGTCTCCACTTGAGGTGTGGAAGCAGGCTCTTGATAACATCACTCCACAGGTAGAGGTAAAGAGCCGTCGTATTGGCGGTGCTACTTTCCAGGTACCAACAGAGATTCGTCCTGATCGTAAGGAGAGTGTGTCAATGAAGAATATGATTGCTTTTGCACGTAAGCGTGGGGGTAAGAGCATGGCAGATAAGCTTGCATCTGAAATTATGGATGCTTTCAATAACCAAGGTGGTGCTTACAAGCGTAAGGAAGATATGCACCGCATGGCTGAGGCTAACCGTGCATTTGCTCACTTCAGATTCTAATCAAGTTATTATAATAAGGTAAAAAGAAATGGCAAATCACGATTTACATTTGACTCGTAATATCGGTATTATGGCACACATCGATGCCGGTAAGACGACAACATCTGAACGTATTCTTTTTTATACAGGTAAGACTCACAAGATTGGTGAGGTTCATGATGGTGCTGCTACCATGGACTGGATGGCACAGGAGCAGGAGCGTGGTATCACAATTACATCTGCTGCTACAACATGTAACTGGAACTACCTTGGCAAGTCTTATAAGATTAACTTGATTGATACTCCGGGACACGTTGACTTTACTGCTGAGGTAGAGCGTTCACTTCGTGTTCTTGATGGTGCAGTTGCTACTTATTCTGCAGCTGATGGTGTACAGCCACAGTCAGAGACTGTATGGCGTCAGGCTGATAAGTACAATGTTCCACGTATTGGTTATGTAAACAAGATGGACCGCTCTGGTGCTGACTTCTACGAGACAGTACAGCAGATGAAGGATATTCTTGGTGCTAACCCAATCGCTATTCAGATTCCTATCGGTGCAGAGGAGAACTTCAAGGGTGTAGTAGACCTTATCAAGATGAAGGCTATCTTGTGGCATGATGAGACTATGGGTGCTGAATACGACATCGAAGAAATCCCAGCAGATCTTGCTGATGAGGCTGCTGAGTGGCGTGAGAAGTTGCTCGAGGGTGCAGCTAACTACGACGATGAGTTGATGGAGATGTATCTTGAAGGTCAGGATATTCCAGAGGATAAAATTATTGCTGCTATTCGCAAGGGTTGTATCTCAATGGAATGCTGCCCAATGCTCCTCGGTTCTTCTTACAAGAACAAGGGTGTACAGCCTCTTCTCGACTATGTTTGTGCTTTCTTGCCTTCTCCATTGGATACACCAGCTATTGTAGGTGTTAATCCAGATACTGAGGAAGAAGAGTCTCGTAAGCCAAGCGAGAACGAGCCTACTGCAGCGTTGGCATTTAAGATTGCTACTGATCCATTCATGGGTCGCTTGGTATTCTTCCGTGTTTACTCAGGTAAGGTTTCTGCTGGATCTTATGTATTCAATACACGTTCTGGTAAGAAGGAGCGTATCAGCCGTCTGTTCCAGATGAACTCTAATAAGGAAATTCCTATGGAGTCTATCGACGCAGGTGATATCGGTGCTGGTGTAGGTTTCAAGGATATTCGTACTGGTGATACCCTCTGTGATGAGAATGCACCAATCATCCTTGAGTCTATCACATTCCCTGATACTGTAATCTCTATTGCAGTTGAGCCAAAGAGCCAGGCAGACGTTGCTAAGCTCGATAATGGTCTTGCTAAGCTTGCAGAGGAGGATCCAACATTCACCGTTCGTACTGACGAGCAGAGTGGTCAGACTATTATCTCTGGTATGGGTGAGCTTCACCTTGATATTATCATCGACCGTTTGAAGCGTGAGTTTAAGGTAGAGTGTAACCAGGGTAAGCCACAGGTTAACTACAAAGAGGCTATCACAAAGGCTGCACAGAGCCGTGAGACTTATAAGAAGCAGTCTGGTGGTCGTGGTAAGTTTGCTTGTATCGATGTAACAATCGAGCCAAAAGATGAGGATTACGAAGAGGGCGACTTGCAGTTTATCAATGTCGTTAAGGGTGGTAACGTACCTAAGGAGTTCATTCCATCTGTAGAGAAGGGTTTCAAAGACTGTCTCAATAGTGGTGTACTCGGTGGTTTCCCATTGACAGGTCTTAAGGTTACTTTGACTGATGGTTCTTTCCACCCAGTTGACTCTGATCAGTTGTCATTCGAACTCGTTGCTCATCAAGCATTCAAGGTTCTTTGTCCTAAGGCTGGTCCTGTTCTTATGGAGCCTATCATGAAGGTAGAGGTTGTTACTCCAGAGGAGAACATGGGTGATGTTATTGGTGACTTGAACAAGCGTCGTGGTCTTGTACAGGGTATGGAAGAAGCTCGTAGCGGTGCTCGTATCGTTAAGGCTATGGTTCCATTGGCAGAGATGTTCGGTTACGTAACTGCTCTCCGTACAATTACCTCTGGTCGTGCTACTTCTTCTATGGAGTATGATCACCACTCACCAGTATCAAGCTCTCTTGCAAAGGAGATTCTTGATGAGTTGAAGGGTAACTCAGACCTTGTTAAGTAAAGAATATAAGGAAGTGCTCTCTCATAGCGAATGACTCTTATGAGGGAGCAACCTTTATGTATATTAATAATAAATAATAAATTAAACATGAGTCAGAAGATTCGTATTAAGCTGAAGTCTTACGACCACCAGTTGGTTGACAAGTCAGCAGAGAAGATTGTGAAGGCTGTAAAGGCAACAGGTGCTATTGTTAGCGGTCCTATTCCATTGCCAACACACAAGCGTATTTACACTGTAAACCGCTCTACATTCGTTAACAAGAAGTCACGTGAGCAGTTCCAGCTCTCAGATTTCAAGCGTCTCATCGATATTTACAGCTCTACAGCAAAGACTGTTGATGCTTTGATGAAGCTTGAGTTGCCTTCAGGTGTTGAGGTTGAAATCAAGGTGTAGTCATCTGTTGACAAATAAGAAACAAATTAATACAAAAAGCATTTACATTCATTTTAAAATCATTAATTGAAATGCCAGGATTATTAGGAAAGAAAATCGGAATGACATCCGTTTTCAGTGCCGACGGTAAGAATGTTCCGTGCACTGTTATCGAAGCTGGTCCTTGTGTTGTAACCCAGGTTAAAACCGTAGAAAAGGATGGTTACAAGGCTGTTCAGTTAGGTTTCGGCGAGGCTAAAGAGAAGAGAACTTCTAAGCCACAGCAGGGACACTTTAAGAAAGCCGGCACAACACCAAAGAAGCACTTGGCCGAGTTCAAGTTTGACGAGGAATATAACCTCGGTGACACTATTACTGTTGAATTGTTCAATGACGTTAAGTTTGTAGACGTTGTAGGTACATCTAAGGGTAAAGGTTTCCAAGGTGTTGTAAAGCGTCACGGATTCGGTGGTGTAGGTCAGTCTACTCACGGTCAGGATGACCGCGCTCGTAAGCCGGGTTCTATTGGTGCTTGTTCTTACCCAGCTAAGGTCTTCAAGGGCATGCGCATGGGCGGCCAGATGGGAGGCGACAGAGTAACTACTCAGAACCTTCAGGTGTTAAAGGTTATTCCAGAGCACAATCTTATCCTTGTTAAGGGTAGTGTTGCTGGATGTAATGGTTCAACCGTAATAATTAAGAAGTAATGGATATTAACGTATTAGATATCAAAGGTCAGGAGACCGGCCGTAAGGTAACTCTTAACGAGAATATCTTCGGAATTGAGCCTAACGATCACGTCCTCTATCTCGCAGTTAAGCAGTATCTCGCTGATCAGCGTCAGGGTACAGCTAAGTCAAAGGAAAGAAGTGAGCACGCTGGTTCTACTCGTAAGTTGGGTCGTCAGAAGGGCGGCGGCGGTGCTCGTCGTGGTGATATCAATTCTCCAGTCCTCGTAGGTGGTGGTCGTGTATTCGGTCCTAAGCCACGCGATTACAGCTTCAAGCTGAATAAGAAGGTAAAGGTTCTTGCTCGTAAGTCTGCATTGGCTTATAAGGCACAGGATAATGCTATTGTTGTAGTAGAAGATTTCAATCTTGATGCTCCAAAGACTAAAGATTTCGTAAATATTGCGAAAAATCTTAAAGTTGATAGCAAGAAAGTCCTTCTCGTTTTGCCAGAAGTAGAGAAAAACGTATATTTGTCAGCTCGTAATCTGCAGAAGGCTGAGGTTATGACTGCTTCACAGGTAAATTCATACAAAGTTTTGAATGCTGATGTAGTAGTTATTACAGAAAACTCTCTGAAGGTTATTGACGAAATCTTAACCAAGTAATAATTAGGAGACAAGAAGAATTATGGGATTTATCATTAAACCAGTGGTCACTGAAAAGATGACCAAGTTGACAGACAAGTCTTCTGAGGATAAGGTTGTAAAGCACAAGGGTGAGAAGAGAACTATTTTGGCACAGCCAAAGTATGGTTTCATCGTTAAGCCTGAGGCCAACAAGCTTGAGATTAAGAAAGAAGTTGAGGCTTTGTACAACGTTACAGTAGTAGATGTGAATACCGTTCGTTACGCAGGTAAGCGTCAAGCACGTTATACCAAGGCAGGTCTTGTGAAAGGACAGAAGAACGCATTCAAGAAGGCTATCGTCACTTTGAAGAATGGCGATTCAATCGATTTTTATAGCAATATTTAAATAAAAAATGGCAGTACGTAAATTAAACCCGGTTACACCGGGACAAAGACACAAGGTTATTGGCACGTTCGAGGATATTACTGCATCCGTGCCAGAGAAGTCTCTCGTTTACGGTAAACGTTCTACCGGTGGTCGAAACAACACCGGTAAGATGACTGTCCGCTATATAGGCGGTGGTCACAAGAAGAAGTATCGTCTTATCGACTTCAAGCGAGAGAAAGATGGTGTTCCAGCTGTAGTGAAAACAATCGAGTATGATCCTAACAGATCAGCTCGTATTGCGCTGTTATACTATGCTGATGGTGAAAAACGTTACATTATTGCTCCTAACGGACTGCAGGTTGGTGCAACACTAATGTCAGGTGCTGAGGCAGCACCTGAGGTTGGTAACGCACTTCCTTTGGCTAACATTCCTATTGGTACTGTAATTCATAATATTGAGTTACGTCCAGGTCAGGGTGCATTGCTCGTTCGTTCGGCTGGTAATTTTGCTCAGCTTACTTCTCGTGAAGGCAGTTATTGTGTTATCAAGCTCCCTTCTGGTGAAACACGCCAGATTTTGTCAGCTTGTAAGGCAACTGTAGGTAGTGTAGGTAACTCTGACCACGCTCTTGAGCAGTCTGGTAAGGCTGGTCGCTCTCGTTGGTTGGGTCGTCGTCCTCACAACCGTGGTGTTGTTATGAACCCTGTTGATCACCCAATGGGTGGTGGTGAAGGTCGCCAGTCTGGTGGTCATCCACGTTCACGTAAGGGCTTGTACGCTAAGGGTCTTAAGACTCGTGCACCTAAGAAGCTTTCAAACAAGTACATTATTGAGAGAGCTAACAAGAAGTAATCAAAGTAATTAAGAGTAAATTATGAGTCGTTCATTAAAAAAAGGTCCATACATCAACGTATCACTCGAGAAGAAGATTCTTGCTATGAATGAGAGTGGTAAGCAGAATGTAGTTAAGACATGGGCCAGAGCATCAATGATTTCCCCTGATTTTGTGGGTCACACTGTTGCAGTTCATAACGGAAATAAATTTATCCCTGTTTACATTACTGAGAATATGGTAGGTCACAAGCTCGGAGAGTTCAGCCCTACACGCCGTTTCGGTGGTCACTCTGGTAATAATAAGAGGTAAGCAGGTCATAATCCATTTAGAAAATAGAAAAATATAATGGGAGCAAGAAAACATATAAAGGCTGAAGCTCGTAAAGAAGCTTTGAGAAGCCAGTATTTTGCAAAGCTCAAGGACTGTCCTTCTTCTCCACGTAAGATGCGCTATGTTGTAGACATGGTTCGTGGTATGGAAGTCAATCGTGCCCTTGGCGTGCTGAGATTCTCCAAGAAGGCTGCTGCTCAGAACGTTGAGAAACTTCTGCGTTCAGCTATCAACAACTGGGAGACAAAGAATGACCGCAAGGCTGAAGACGGTGAACTTTATATCTCTAAGATCTTCGTTGATGAAGGCGTTACAATGAAGCGCATGCGTCCTGCACCACAGGGCCGTGGCTACAGAATCCGCAAACGTTCTAACCACGTCACTCTTTTCGTTGATTCAAAGAATGACGCTAATAATGATGATAAATAAATAGTAGAATGGGACAGAAAGTTAATCCAATTAGCAACCGTCTAGGTATCATCCGCGGTTGGGAGTCAAATTGGTTCGGTGGCAAGAATTTCGGGGATAATCTCGTAGAGGATCGCAAGATTCGTACTTACCTGAACAAGCGTTTGGAAAAAGCAAGCGTTTCCCGTATTGTCATTGAGCGCACATTGAAGCTCGTCACCATTACTATTTGCACCGCTCGTCCGGGTATCGTTATCGGTAAAGGTGGTCAGGATGTTGATAAGCTTAAAGAAGAGTTGAAGAACCTTTTCAAGAAGGAAATTCAGATTAATATCTTCGAGGTTAAGAAACCTGAACTTGATGCAAACATCGTTGGTAACAATATCGCTCGCCAGGTAGAGGGTAAGATTGCTTACCGTCGTGCTATCAAGATGGCAGTCGCTAACACTATGCGTGCTGGTGCTGAGGGTATCAAAGTTCAAATTACAGGTCGTCTGAACGGCGCCGAAATGGCTCGTAAGGAAATGTTTAAAGAGGGTCGTACTCCTCTGCATACATTCCGTGCAGACATCGATTATTGTCAGACAGAAGCCCTTACAAAGGTTGGTCTGTTGGGTATTAAGGTATGGATTTGCCGTGGTGAAGTTTACAACAAGGTAGATCTTACTCCTAACTTTACTCAGGAGAAGAGCAATGGCCGTTCTAACAATGGTGGCCGTTCTGGAAGAGGTAATCGTAGAAGAAACAATAACCGTTAAAAGAAGAAGCTATCATGTTACAGCCAAAAAGAGTAAAATATAGAAGACCTCAAGACGGACGTGGCAATAAAGGCAACGCCCACAGAGGTACACAGCTGGCTTTCGGCTCATTCGGCATCAAGACACTTGAGGCTAAGTGGATCGACAGCCGTCAGATTGAGGCCGCTCGTATAGCAGTAAACCGCTATATGAACCGTCAGGGCCAGGTCTGGATTCGCATCTTCCCTGATAAGCCAATCACTCGTAAGCCTGCCGATGTTCGTATGGGTAAGGGTAAGGGTGATCCAGCAGGATGGGTTGCACCAGTTACTCCAGGTCGTGTTCTCTTTGAAGTAGAGGGCGTAAGCTTTGATATTGCAAAGGAGGCTCTTCGTCTCGCTGCACAGAAGCTGCCTGTTAAGACAAAGTTTATTGTTAGACGTGATTTCGATAAAAACGCTTAAGAAAGATGAAGATTAAAGAAGTAAAAGAACTCGATACCAAGGATTTGGTTGAGAAGATTGAGAATGCTGAGACAGCTCTTGCTAAGATGAAGCTGAATCATCAGATTACTCCACTTGAGAATCCATCTCAGATTAAGGCCGCTCGTCGTGATATTGCACGTATGAAAACAGAACTTTCTCAGAGAGAACTTAATAAATAACAATGGTCCAGATGGAAACAAGAAATTTAAGAAAAGTAAGACAGGGTGTCGTTATCAGCAACAAAATGGATAAAACCATCGTTATTGCAGCTAAGTTCAAGGAGAAGCACCCTATTTATGGTAAGTTTGTCCAGAAGACAAAGAAGTACCATGCTCATGACGAGAAGAATGAGGCTAATGTAGGTGATACAGTTCTCATTATGGAGACTCGTCCTCTTTCTAAGACAAAGAGATGGAGATTAGTTCAAATCGTAGAAAAAGCTAAGTAATTATGATACAGACAGAATCAAAACTTACAGTATGTGATAACAGCGGTGCTCGTGAAGCTAAGTGCATTCGTGTACTCGGTGGTACTGGCCGTCGTTACGCAAGTGTTGGTGACGTTATCGTAGTTGCTGTACAAAACGTCATCCCATCAAGTGAATTGAAAAAGGGTGCAGTATCAAAGGCTTTGATCGTTCGCACAAAGAAGGAGATTCGTCGTGCTGATGGTTCATACATCCGCTTCGATGATAATGCATGTGTATTACTGAACAACGCAGGCGAAATTCGTGGTAGCCGTATCTTCGGTCCTGTTGCTCGTGAGCTGCGTGCAGTGAATATGAAGGTCGTTTCTTTGGCACCTGAGGTTCTTTAATTATTAAATAGAATAATAAAATGGCAAAATTCCATATAAAGAAAGACGATCAGGTCATTGTTCTTGCTGGTGCAGATAAGGGCAAGACTGGAAAGGTGCTTAAGGTCATCGCAGATAAGGAACGTGCTATTGTAGAGGGCTTGAATATGGTCTCTAAAAGCACAAAACCTTCTGCTGCTAACCCACAAGGTGGTATCATTAAGCAGGAGGCTGCAATTCATATCTCAAATTTAAGTCTCATCGATCCGAAGAGCGGTAAGGCTACACGTATCAAGATTGAGCGTGAAGGCAAGATTGTTAAGCGTATCGCTAAAAAGTCAGGGGAGGAAATTAAATAATGAATACAGCTCAGTTAAAGAAACAGTATAAGGAGCAGATTGCTCCTGCTTTGCAGAAGCAGTTTAACTATTCTTCAGCTATGCAGGTTCCTGTTTTGAAGAAGATTGTTATCAATCAGGGTCTTGGTGATGCAACTCAGGATAAGAAACTTATCGAGGTTGCTGTTAACGAGATTTCTTCTATTACAGGTCAGAAGGCGGTTGCAACTTATTCAAAGAAGGATATTGCAAACTTCAAACTGCGTAAGAAGATGCCTATCGGCGTAATGGTAACTCTGCGTCGTGAGCGTATGTATGAGTTCCTCGAGAAACTCGTTCGCGTATCTTTGCCACGTATCCGTGACTTCAAGGGTATCGAGAGCAAGTTCGATGGTCGTGGAAATTATACTCTCGGTATCACCGAGCAGATTATTTTCCCAGAGATTAATATCGATCAGGTTGACCGCATCCAGGGTATGAACATTACCTTCGTAACATCAGCTAAGACTGATGAAGAAGGTTATGCTTTGCTGAAGGGCTTCGGACTTCCATTCAAGAATGCTAAAAACGATTAATTGATATGGCAAAAGAATCAATGAAAGCTCGCGAGGTAAAGCGTGCAAAGCTTGTTGCTCGCTATGCTGAGAAACGCGCTGCTCTGAAGAAGATTATCGCTACTTCAAATGATCCTGAAGAGGCTTATGAGGCTGCTCGCAAGTTGCAGTCTATTCCTAAGAATGCTAATCCTATCCGTTTGCACAATCGTTGCAAGATAACAGGACGTCCAAAGGGTTACATTCGTCAGTTCGGTCTCTCTCGTATTCAGTTCCGTGAGATGGCATCTCAGGGACTCATTCCAGGAGTTAAGAAGGCAAGCTGGTAAGCAAATATATCGACGCGGATAGTGAATTGTGAAAAAGATTTTGTATCTTTGCAGCTCATTATCCGCTTTCAAGCGATTTTTTAATATTGTCGGGGTAGTCCCGATTAATTAAACATTTATATTTTATGACAGATCCAATAGCAGATTATCTGACAAGACTCAGAAACGCAATCATGGCTCATCACCGTGTTGTTGATGTTCCTGCGTCTAACTTGAAGAAGTCTATTACTAAGATTCTCTTCGAGAAGGGTTACATCTTGAACTATAAGTTCATTGAGGATGGTCCCCAAGGTTCAATCAAGGTCGCACTTAAGTACGATCCTGTAACAAAGCAGAGCGCTATCAAGAAGTTGAAGCGTGTTTCTACCCCAGGTCTTCGCCAGTATACTGGTTACAAAGACATGCCGAGAGTAATTAACGGACTTGGAATTGCTATCCTTTCCACGTCTAAAGGTGTAATGACAGACAAGGAAGCTGCTGCAGAGAAGATCGGTGGTGAGGTTCTTTGCTATGTTTATTAATTGGAGGATTGAATATGTCAAGAATAGGAAAATTACCAATTAGTGTTCCAGCTGGCGTTACAGTTGCTCTTAACAATGGTGTTGTTACAGTAAAGGGTCCTAAGGGTGAACTTTCTCAGAAGGTAGATTCTTCTATTAAGACTATCATCGAGGACGGTCAGGTAACATTCGAAATTGATGAGAATAGCCCAGTAAACTACAAGCAGAAGCAGGCTTTCCACGGTCTTTATCGTTCACTTGTTAACAATATGGTTGTTGGTGTAAGTGAGGGTTACAAAAAGACATTGGAACTTGTTGGTGTAGGTTATCGTGTTTCTAACCAGGGTAACTTGGTAGAGTTCTCTCTTGGTTATACTCACCCAATCTTTATTCAGCTTCCTTCAGAAGTTAAGGTTGAGACAAAGAGCGAGCGTAACCAGAATCCAATCATCACTCTTGAATCAGCTGACAAGCAGCTGCTTGGTCTCATCTGTGCAAAGATTCGTTCTTTCCGTAAGCCTGAGCCTTACAAGGGTAAGGGTGTCCTGTTCCAGGGTGAGGTTATTCGCAGAAAGTCTGGTAAGACAGCTGCAGCTAAGTAACTTTAATACATCATTACGATTATGACAACAAAGAAAGAACAAAGAAGAATTAAGATAAAGTTCCGCATTCGTAAGAGTGTGAACGGTACTGCTGAGCGCCCACGTTTGAGCGTTTTCCGCAGTAATAAGCAGATTTATGCACAGGTTATTAACGATCTGACAGGAACAACACTCGCTTCTGCTTCTTCACTTGGCCTTGATAAGATGGCTAAGATTGAACAGGCTAAGAAAGTAGGTGCACTCGTTGCTGAGCATGCTAAGGCTGTTGGCGTAGAGCAGGTTGTTTTTGACCGTAACGGTTATCTCTATCACGGACGTGTACAGGCTTTGGCTGATGCTGCACGTGAGGGAGGACTTAAATTCTAAACGATTATGGCAATGAATAGAGTAAAAGTAAATAGTGATGTTGAACTGAAAGATCGCTTGGTTGCTATCAACCGTGTAACTAAGGTTACAAAGGGTGGTCGTACTTTCACATTCGCAGCTATCGTCGTTGTAGGTGACGGTAAGGGCGTTATTGGCTGGGGTCTTGGTAAGGCTGGTGAGGTTACTGCTGCTATCCAGAAGGGTACAGATTCAGCAAAGAAGAACCTTGTTAAAGTTCCTGTTTTGAAGGGTACTGTTCCTCATGAGGCAGAGGCTCGCTTTAGCGGTGCTCATGTTCTCCTTAAGCCAGCTGCTGCCGGTACTGGTTTGAAGGCCGGTGGTGCTATGCGTGCTGTTCTTGAGAGCGCAGGTGTTACTGACGTGATTGCAAAGTCAAAGGGCTCTTCTAACCCTCATAACCTTGTAAAGGCTACTATCGCTGCACTCGCTGATATGCGTGACGCATATACAATCGCTGGTGAGCGTGGTATTAGCATGGATAAAGTATTTAACGGTTAATTTTAGGAGGTATTAAATTATGGCAACAATTAAGATTAAGCAGATTAAGAGCCGTATTGGTGCTCCTAAGGACCAGAAGGAAACTTTGCAGGCATTGGGACTTCGTAAGATTTCTCAGGTTGTTGAGGTAGAGGATACTCCAAGCTGCCGAGGTATGATCCGTAAGGTGCATCACCTGGTATCAGTAATTGATTAATTAATCTTTTAAAGAAAACAGTAATTATGAAATTAAATAATTTGAAACCAGCTGTTGGCTCTACACATTCACGTCGTCGTATTGGTCGTGGTCCAGGTTCTGGGCTCGGTGGTACTTCTACTCGTGGTCATAAGGGTGCAAAGTCACGTTCTGGTTATAAGAAGAAGATTGGCTTTGAGGGTGGTCAGATGCCTCTCCAGCGTCGTGTACCGAAGGCTGGTTTCAAGAACATCAACCACAAGGAATATTTCGCTGTAAATCTTTCTACTCTTCAGGCACTTGCTGAGAAGAACAATCTTACTAAGATTGGTGTTGAGGAGCTTAAGGCTGCTGGACTTACCAATGGTAAGGAACTTGTTAAGGTTCTCGGTAATGGAGAATTGAAGGCTCAGTTGGAAGTTTCAGCAAATGCTTTCTCTAAGACTGCTGAAGAAGCTATTAAGGCAGTGGGTGGTAACACAACTATAATCTAAGTTAATGAAAAAGTTTATTGAGACACTGAAGAACTGTTGGAAAGTTGAAGACCTACGTCAGAGACTTCTAATAACGATTCTGTTTACAGCTATTTATCGATTCGGCTCGTTTGTAGTACTCCCAGGTATCAATCCAGCCTTATTAGAGAAATTGCAGTCGCAGACAGCCGGCGGTCTTATGTCGCTTTTGGATATGTTCTCCGGTGGTGCATTCTCCCATGCGTCAATCTTCGCATTAGGAATTATGCCATATATCTCAGCTTCTATTGTTATGCAGCTCCTAGCTGTTGCTGTTCCTTATTTCCAAAAGATGCAGCGTGAAGGCGAGAGTGGTCATAAGAAAATTAATTGGTATACGCGTGTCCTGACAGTAGTTATTCTATTGTTTCAGGCACCGTCTTACCTAATGAACTTAAAGATGCAGGCCTCTGGAGCACTTGCTACAGGTGTTGATTGGACTACATTTATGATTCCTGCGACTGTAATACTAGCAGCAGGGTCTATGTTCATATTATGGCTTGGTGAGCGCATCACAGACAAGGGAGTTGGAAATGGTATCTCTCTTATTATTATGATTGGTATCATTGCTCGTCTACCACAAGCTTTTATACAAGAAGTTAGTAGTAGATTTACAGCAATTACAAGTGGTGGTTTAGTTATGTTTATCGTCGAACTGATTATCTTGTATGCTGTTGTATGTGCATCTATTCTACTAGTGCAAGGTACACGTAAGGTTCCTGTACAATATGCTAAACGTGTTGTGGGAAATAAACAATATGGTGGAGCACGTCAGTATATCCCATTGAAACTATTTGCAGCCAATGTAATGCCCATTATTTTTGCTCAGGCTTTAATGTTTATTCCTTTGGCTATAGTTCAATATTCAACGGACAATGGTAGTTCTGTACTCCAGTCTCTTATGGATACAAAGAGTTTGGCTTACAATATTGTTTATGTAGTCCTTATCATTTTGTTTACTTATTTCTATACAGCTATTACATTGAATCCAACTCAAATGGCTGAGGATATGAAGCGAAACAATGGATTTATTCCAGGAGTTAAACCTGGTAAGGATACTGCTGACTATATTGACACTGTTATGTCACGTATAACAGGGCCAGGTTCTTTATTCATAGCTTTTATTGCTATTATGCCTGCATTAGTTGGTTTCTTGAATGTTCAGAGTGCTTTTGGTCAGTTCTTTGGTGGTACGTCATTGTTGATTCTTGTTGGTGTAGTTATAGATACACTTCAGCAGATTGAGTCACATTTAATGATGCGCCATTATGATGGACTGCTTAATTCTGGGCATACACGTAGCAATACTGGAGTTGCGGCTTATTAAATCTTTATCTTAGGGAATGAATATATTTCTAAAGACAGAAGATGAAATAGAACTTATGCGTGAGGCCAACCTGCTGGTAGGTAAAACTCTGGCAGAAGTTGGTCGTCATGTTAAGCCAGGTGTCTCAACTCTCCAGTTAGATAAAATAGCTGAAGAGTTTATTTGTGACAATGGTGCCATACCTACATTCAAAGGTTTTCCAAGTTCTTATGGTACACTTTTCCCTGGAAGTATATGTGCGTCTGTTAATGATGTCGTCGTACATGGTGTTCCTAGTGAAGATGTTGTACTGAGGGATGGAGATATAATTTCAATTGATTGTGGGGCTTTGCTTAATGGCTTCAATGGTGATAGTTGTTATACTTTCTGTGTTGGAGAAGTAAGTGAAGATATAATGAATTTGCTTCGAGCAACGAAGGAATCACTTTATAAGGGTATCGAAGTGGCAGAAGCTGGTCATCATGTTGGAGACATTGGTCATGTTATTCAGGAATATTGCCAAGCACAAGGTTATGGTATTGTTCGCGAGTTAACAGGACATGGTATTGGACGAGAGATGCATGAAGATCCTTCAATTCCTAATTACGGAAAGAGGGGAACTGGTGTTTTACTCAAAGCAGGAATGTGTATTGCGATAGAACCTATGGTTACAATGGGTAATCAAGAAATCGGATTATTGCCAGATCGTTGGAGCATTGTTACACGTGATCATCGTCCAGCAGCACACTTTGAGCATACTATTGCCATAAGAGCTGGCAAGGCTGATATTTTATCTTCGTTTGAGGAAGTTGAACATTTAGAAGGACAAAATTTTAATTAGTTTATGGCAAAGCAAACTGCGATAGAGCAGGATGGAACAATTCTCGAAGCGCTTTCAAATGCGATGTTCCGCGTAGAATTAGAGAATGGTGTAGATATCACTGCTCATATTTCCGGTAAGATGAGAATGCACTACATCAAAATTCTTCCTGGTGATAAGGTGAAGGTTGAGATGAGTCCATATGACCTAACTAAGGGTCGAATCGTTTTCAGATACAAATAAACAACATAGAGATATGAAAACAAGAGCATCATTAAAGAAGCGTACAGCTGACTGTAAGATAGTTCGTCGTAAGGGTCGTCTGTTCGTTATTAACAAGAAAAACCCTAAGTTTAAAATGCGTCAGGGTTAAGTTAAAAAAGCGTAAAGAGGTAAGCTCTCTCGTAAATTATGCTTACCTTTGCGTGCTTTTTAGCGCAAAATGACATTAATTTTTTAATTATCAAACAATGGCAATAAGAATTGTTGGAGTAGATTTGCCCCAGAATAAGCGTGGCGAAATCGCATTGACCTATATCTATGGTATTGGTCGAAGTAGTTCAGCAAAGATATTGGATAAGGCTGGTATTAGCCGTGACCTGAAGGTCAGCGAGTGGTCTGATGACCAGGCAGCCAAGATCCGTGAAATTATCGGTGCTGAATTCAAAGTTGAAGGTGATCTCCGTTCTGAGATCCAGATGAACATCAAGCGCCTCATGGATATAGGTTGCTATCGTGGTGTTAGACATCGTAATGGTCTTCCTGTTCGCGGTCAGAGTACTAAGAACAATGCTCGTACCCGTAAGGGAAAGAAGAAGACTGTTGCTAATAAGAAGAAGGCTACTAAGTAATTCTAAGGAGGAAATTAATTATGGCAAAGAAATCAGCAACATCTAAAAAAAGAAATGTAAGAGTTGATGCACTTGGACAGCTCCATGTACATAGCTCATTCAATAACATTATTGTATCTTTGGCTAACAACGAGGGTCAAGTTATTTCTTGGTCTTCGGCTGGTAAGATGGGATTCCGTGGATCAAAGAAAAATACTCCTTACGCTGCACAGATGGCAGCAGAGGATTGCTCAAAGGTAGCTTTTGATCTTGGTCTTCGTAAGGTTAAGGCATTCGTTAAAGGTCCAGGTAACGGTCGTGAGAGCGCAATCCGTGCGGTGAACGCAGCAGGTATTCAAGTAACTGAAATCGTAGACGTTACTCCGTTGCCACACAATGGCTGTCGTCCTCCAAAGCGTCGTCGTGTATAATCACATCTTATAACAATTAAAAGAATTCATATTAATTATGGCAAGATACATAGGTCCAAAATCACGAATTGCACGCCGTTTTGGTGAGCCAATTTTCGGCGCAGATAAGGTATTAGCTAAGAGAAACTTCCCTCCAGGGCAGCACGGCAATAATCGTCGTCGCAAGGTATCTGAGTATGGTGCTCAGCTTGCAGAGAAGCAGAAGGCTAAATACACTTATGGCGTTTTGGAGCGTCAGTTCCGTAATCTTTTCGACAAGGCTGCTAAGGCAGATGGTATCACTGGTGAGGTTCTTCTTCAGAGCCTTGAGAGTCGTTTGGATAATGTAGTGTTCCGTCTTGGTATCGCTCCTACTCGTGCTGCTGCACGTCAGCTCGTTAGCCACAAGCATATTGTTGTTAACGGTAATGTCGTAAATATTGCTTCTTATCAGGTAAAGGCTGGTGATGTTGTTGGCGTTCGCGAGAAGGCTAAGTCACTTGAGGTTATCGAGGCTGCTTTGGCAGGCTTTAACCACAGCAAGTATCCTTGGCTTGAGTGGGATGATAACGCTAAGTGCGGTAAGTTCCTTCATCGTCCAGATCGTGCTGACATCCCAGAGAACATTAAGGAGCAGTTAATCGTTGAGTTGTACTCTAAACAATAAAATCATTAAATTAATGGCGATATTAGCATTTCAAAAACCTGATAAAGTAGTGATGCTGGAGGCCAATGACCATTTCGGCAAGTTCGAATTCCGTCCACTTGAGCCTGGCTTCGGTGTTACCATTGGTAACGCTCTTCGTCGCATCCTCCTTTCATCGCTGGAAGGCTTCGCAATCAATACCATTCGTATAGCAGGTGTTGAGCACGAGTTCTCTTCAGTTCCTGGTGTAAAGGAAGATGTTACCAACATCATCTTGAATCTCAAGCAAGTTCGATTCAAGCAAGTAGTAGAAGAATTCGAGAATGAGAAAGTTAGTATCACCGTAGAGAATTCCACCGAATTCAAAGCAGGTGATATCGGTAAGTATCTGACTGGATTTGAAGTGTTAAACCCTGATTTGGTGATTTGTCATTTAGACTCCAAGGCTTCTATGCAGATTGATTTGACCATCAACAAGGGACGTGGTTACGTTCCAGCTGAGGAAAATCGTGAATACTGCACTGATGTAAACGTACTCCCAATCGATTCCATCTACACCCCAATTCGTAACGTAAAATATGCCGTTGAGCCATATCGTGTTGAACAGAAGACCGACTATGACAAATTGGTTGTTGAAGTTACGACTGATGGTTCCATCCACCCAAAGGATGCACTGAAAGAGGCTGCAAAGATTCTTATTTATCACTTCATGTTGTTCTCTGATGAGAAGATTACTCTTGAGAATCCAGATCAGGAGGGCAACCAGGAGTTTGATGAGGAAGTTCTGCACATGCGCCAGCTCTTGAAAACCAAGTTGACCGACGCAAGTCTCAACTTGAGTGTTCGTGCACTTAACTGCTTAAAGGCAGCTGATGTAGAGACACTGGGCGACCTCGTACAGTACAACAAGACGGATCTTCTTAAGTTCCGTAACTTTGGTAAGAAATCGCTTTCTGAGCTTGATGATTTGCTCGAGAGTCTGAATCTGTCGTTTGGAACCGACATTACAAAGTATAAATTGGATAAAGAATAGTTGACGTATTGTCTAAAGACAAGTTGACGGGTTTATCCACAACAAGTTAAAAACAAAATGAGACATAATAAGAAATTCAACCATTTGGGTCGTACTGCTGACCACCGCGCTGCGTTGCTTTCAAACTTGGCAGTTGCTTTGATTCAGCACAAAAGAATCACTACGACTCTTGCTAAGGCAAAGGCTCTTAAGAAGTATGTTGAGCCGCTGATTACACGTTCTAAGAACGATACAACTAACTCACGTCGTGTTGTATTCCGTTATCTTCAGAACAAAGAGGCTGTTACTGAGCTCTTCAAGGAGATTTCAGTAAAGGTAGCCGATCGTCCAGGTGGTTACACACGTGTTATCAAGCTCGGAACTCGTCAGGGTGACGCTGCTCAGATTGCATTCATTGAGCTTGTTGACTATGATGAGAACATGGCTAAGTCTTCAAAGGCTGAAGCTAAGAAGACTCGTCGTAGCCGTCGTTCTACAAAGAAGGCTGATGCACCTGCAGAGGCTGCTGAGAACGTTGCTGAAGAGGCAAAGGCTGAATAATCCGAATAGATTTTATCTCTATAATAAAGAACTCCCGGTACTTAATGTATCGGGAGTTTTTTATTTGTGATAGTTAGCTTGTTTACTGTTTTAACATCCTTGACACATACCCATTGTGGCGGAACCATTTATGTGCCCAGTTGGGTACCATAAAGATATAGCCAGAGATGTCTTCGTGCGGAGCGCAATCAAGTTGGTTACCTATGATGTCTGCAGCTTCTTGTACAGATGTTCCGTATAAACGTGCTAATTCTTCACGTATGAGCGTATATGTGATGTTACGGATAGAGGCTGCGTTGACGGGTTGATCACCTAACAGAGCTAATAACTCTTCTTTAGAAGGGATTTTTACTTTTGGTCCTACTCTTAGTCCTTCAAAGCAGTATTCCCCATCTACTTTATACATTGTAAACCCATCTCTGCTGTTACGTTCGTTACATTCCTCTGCCATTTGACGTGCAATAGGGTGGGTGATACGTTGTAATATCTCTGTGATAATGGGTTGATGGCGCAATTGTCCGTATGTATAGCCTTCTCCGTTGATACCACCAGAACCAGCTGGGATGTCTGAGTCGGAGATTATGCATAATTCTTTTCTTTCCATTTATTCTTGTTTAAGTATTCTGATTAAATTTTAGTTCAAACTTTGTGTAGAAGTCCCTAACATAAATGAAATCGATGATACTGAAGCTTGTATGGTCGTATAGATTGTGGAAATGCTGATGAAGGTGTAAGTCGTAACTCCATTCTCGGTCTAACCCTTCATTCCAACAATCATCAGCATCTTGCATTCCCATGAGTTCCATTTCACTCTTGTCGTCTTCCTCTCCATGATATCCGTCGAAGCTCATACAGCAACCATATTTGCAATAGATGTCATTATAACTCTCATCATTGAGAATCTCCCAAATCATTTCTGAATCTTCTCCTTGAAAAGGATTACTGTTCGAGTATTGTTTGTTTTTTCCTAAGAAGATTTTACATTCTACCCCCTCAAACTGCAAGCTACTTCCACTATCTGCCAACATTTTCTTTGTGTTGTAATACAACTCTTTACTTTGTTGATAGTTTTTAATTACTACTTCTTTAAGTCTTTCGTTGAATTCCTTTAACAGCTGATAGTTTTCATCTGTTGGCTTGAATCGTTGGTTAAGGAGCATTCGACGATTAAAGATGAGAGTTTCCATCTTTTCGTAACTACTTTCCAAATGAGGATTCTCATAGTAATGTATGATGTCGGAGTTGTATGTATTTGTTAGTTCCACTACTTAATAGTATTTCTTGACAAAAACTATAATCTTATTTTTCTTTATCTATAACTTCTATGAAGTCAATATATTCGCCTTCAAGTTCCTTTATCTTTTTTGTAATTGCATCATTCCTTTTAGAGTTAATGATTATTTGATTTATTGATTGATTAACTTCATCATGTTTAGATTTGTAGTTATTTAAAACGCTTTGTAGATATTGGGTGAATTGATCTTTGATTTTATTTATTTCAGTTTGATAGCTTGTTATCATTTTATTTTTTGCTTCTCTAATTTGTTTCTCTATCTTCTTTTCTTGCTGATCATTACGTAGCTGGAGAAATATATCTAGTCCTCCTGTAATAATAGGTATTCCAAATTTAGCGAATTTAGCTATGTTGCTAGCCCATCGAACAGCCTCCCATGGTTTGAAATTTTTTCCAAAGAATTTAGCTGTATTATAAACAGTATTATGTAGAGCAGAACCAGAAGCATTACTTATTCCCCCAAAAACAGAATTAACATTTGGTGCTAAATTATTTATACTAATTGCACCATTTCTAAGCCATGCTATTGTTAGGTTTTGAGTTGTTAGATTTTGCCTTTCTGTCATCGTTATATTTGGTGCATTTAATTTTTCTTGTAAATGATCAGAATATGCAACTATAGCATCCTTATTACCAAAATCTTCTAAATCATTCATGAGAGATTTATACGTTTCTTCTATTTTTTGTTCTATGTCATTAGATGTTGTTGAAATTGTGTT
Source organism: Prevotella sp. 20925_1_30 (assembly GCF_041433025.1). Taxonomy (NCBI): domain Bacteria; kingdom Pseudomonadati; phylum Bacteroidota; class Bacteroidia; order Bacteroidales; family Prevotellaceae; genus Prevotella; species Prevotella sp. 20925_1_30. The sequence goes on from NZ_JAPWAR010000002.1 coordinate 63,161, forward strand.
TTCAAGTTTTTTGTTTAGTTCGTCTTGTTTCAGTTTCCAGTCTTCTTCTTTAATTCCTTCTCCAATTTCATTAGTTAGATTTATTACTTCTCGCATTGAGTTGGAATCGTATGAATATAGAATATTTTCAACTTCTTGTTTTAGTTCTCTTTGACTTTTTAATAGTCTTTGTTCAAATTGACGATAAAATTCGGCTAAAGTAGTATCAATTGCTGATACTGCAATGTTTTTAGCGTAACTTTGTAATAGTCGGATAGGAGTATCAAATTGTTTTTTTATTACTCCTTTTTTGCTTACGAAAGAGTTAAGCATATCAATAAACTGCTCAAAATGGCTTACTTGAACAAATTCTTCATCGTTTTCTTCTATTCCTTCAATATAATCATAGGCATCAATAAAAGCTATGGGGAAATCAGACAACTTATATCCTCTTTCAGTAAACATATTAGCAAGAGAGGTCGTGTAGTTTCTAACTAGATCATCATAGTTCCCTGATTCCATACCCATTTTATTTATGATAATAAACATTTTATCTGCAAAATGTTGATTATATGCTAAATCAATGAAGTTGTTGAAAACAATGTCATCAAAGAGTTGACTTGTTAAAACATAGAATATTAAATCACAGTTAGATAAAGCTTCTTTTGTACTTATATCATGTGCTTCTGTCTTTCCTGCTAATATTCCAGGTGTGTCCATTAGAATAATATTATTCCAATGATATTCTGACACTTTATCTGTAGCTACGTTTGCATCTATCTTTATGTCTTTACATCCTGTAAGTGCAGAAATGATGGTAGACTTACCCGCACTATATTGTCCAACGAATGCAATTTTTAATTGCTTTCTATCTGTGACAGTAGCAAGATCAGAATTTAACTGTTGAACTAAATCTTCACAATTGGTTTCAGTGAGTAGTTCCCTTGTTTTGTCTGTGAGTATATCAAGACGTTGATGATATACTGCATAATTCAATTTCTTATCCATTTGTTTTATTTAAAGATTATATTCATTTGTGTAGCTTTTTCAGCTTCTTTTTTCTCTCTATCACTACAGTTTGTCGTGTAGTGGTATGTTAGAGTCTGTTTTTCCCAATCTCGTTTAACAGGAAACATTTGCCTTATCTCTTTTTCTTGTAGTTGGGATTGTTTCTTGACTGCAAATGGTTCTTTATGTACATATTCCAAGATTCTTAGACTGATAAGAGCATTTATATTCTGCTCCTTTCCTATGCATTTTTCTTGTATATCTTCCAAAATTCTTATTAGTTGTTCTACTTCATCTATATATGTTCCTAATAGGCTTTTTAAACTATCATTCATTGAACTTATAGAAGAATGTATTTTATTAAGAGCTTCTTTTTTATTAGTATTGATGTTTTTCTCAATGTTTTCGTATAGCTGTTCTCTGAGCTTTTTCTTGGCTTTTTTCTTTTTGTCCTCTTTGGATTCGAATAAGGATGTGAAAAATCCAACTATGCCTGAGACTATAAGTGTGCATGCCGCCAATATCCAGCCTCCAGGATGCCACAACTGTGAAATTATAACAGGAGCTATGGCTGTAATAATTGCGCCTGTTATTCCAGCTCCAAGTCTTGTGTCGTAGATAGAGTCTGTTTGGACAGATACTGTAGATGAAATTTTGTCTATAAATTTAATATCAGAACTTATTTCTTCTATTCTTTCTTTTATTTCTTCATTGAAGTTTTTCAGTTTTTTTGTTATTTGTTCGTTTAAATCAGATATTTTATTTCCCACATTAGAATCCTCTTTCCATGTCTTGCCTGCATTCTTGTTTTCGTAATTTATATCTGCAAAGATGGCGGCATAATTATTTAGGTCATCTTGAGTTGACTTAAATAACTTAGCTATATTATTTGTCAGTTTGCTTGATTCCCTTTGAAAAAACTCTTTTAAACTGTCATTTTTCTTTTTGAGTGATTCTGTACTTTTCTTTAATTGAACAATATCACTCTGAAGTTGTTGGTGAAAAAGATGTATTTGGTATGCTGTACCATCTATAACACTAAGACTTTTCTTTAAACTGCCCGACTCATATACTTCCTTTTTAACAGAACGTATAAACTCCATAATATTTGAGCCTTCGAGTAAACTTTTATAATTCTCAGGATTACTTTCCTTTTCTTGCATTGCTATTTGGGCTGCAAGTAGGTGGATTGGGATAACCTTAACTGCATCCATATTATATTTACCATCAAGTCTTTCTCGTATTCTATCGAAATGCCCTTGGATAGATTGTGGTCCATTGCACTCACGCCACTTATGAGGATCTCTTAAAAATCTTTTGAGTCTGATATTTTCTGTAAGATTACTTTTTACATTTAAAATTATATATAATGGTTTGTTGCGCTCTTTGATTGTCTCAAAAAAATCAAACTCTGTTTCTTGGATAGCATCACTTGTCACAATATAACATATTAAGTCTGCTTCATCAATAATTGATTTTGCAATTTCTGTATCAACATCCCCCCCTGGTGCTCCAATTCCAGGAGTGTCAACAATACGTAATTTGTCCCAATACCAACTACGGTTATAACGTGTTGTACGCAGCTTTCCCACACCAATATCATCATTTTTTTTCTTGTGTGATAATTTTGTGAAATGTACTCTTACCGGCTTTTGTCCTACCCATAAAAGCTATAGTAAAGTAACGAATATTCCTTTTTTTCTTATCTAATATTGCAAGGTTTTCTGCTAGAGAACTATTTATCATTGTGTTGAAATGATTTTTAATTCCTTGCACAACATCTATAATCTGTTCTACTTCTTTTCTTGAAGTTTGAGGATAGGTAAGTTTGTCTATTTCTTGTTTTCCAATAACCAAATCCTCATTGGTTTTTTTTATTATTTCTGTTACACTATTAATATCTATGATTGCTTCATCTGAAATTTTTTCAATCACAGTAGAAAAGCCTAGGCTCCCAAAAAGGTGGTCCATGTTTTTCTCACTTTCTTTGTTTAGAAACTTGTTATAAAAGGTCTTTTGTATCTTTCCAAATACTTTTTGATATAGCTTAAGTCTTGTTGATTCTATTTCTTGTTCATTGAGTATGGATTTCTGAGATAAAATATCCTTATAATCTACTTGGAGGCTTTGAGCTATATATTCTATTAGCTCTTGTTCTTGTGCAGAAATATAGTTATCACTAAATGCTATATCTGAGAGAATCTCTATAATTTCTTTTTTCTGTTCTTCAGTTAACTGCTCTTCTTTTAATTCAAGTAGAAGTTCCTCAATGCTTTTCTTGTTTTCATCATCAGAGAATATTTTTTGTTTCTCTATGGATAGCTCTTTTGTGTTGTCAACGTTAAGGTAATTTTCTAGTACGCTGATTTCTTTTGTGTTAATTTCTCCGTCTGCAACGATTAAGTGACAGGCCAAAAGAAATACGCAGTTTTGATATTTTTCTGACATATTAATTATTTTTGTTGTTATATTTCTTATATTCAAAGACAAGCCCATATATCTTCATCTGAAGATAATAACCGAGCTGAGGAAGGAAAAACAGCAGTATTAGTAAGAACCTTATAAGATTCAATGTGCATATTTGTTTATATGATGTGTCTTGTATATCTATACATTTTAAACATGGAAAAATCTGAGGAAGTAAATATATAAATTGTAAGTATAAAAAATTAATTATAAATAAAAAGACAGGATTACTTGAAAAAGTATGAATAATCCCTTGGATACTATTTCTAAAGTCATCAAGATTTGTTGGTATTCTTAGCAATACAGCAATAATGATCAAAGAAGCAATTAGTAATATAATAGGCTTTAAAGCAAAGTAGGAATTCTCGTCAGAACACTCCTTAAATAGTATAGCAAGGAGGGCTGCTATAATAATTGGCCAGACATTTCGTAAGAAGGCTAATAAGGCTTCTAAGGAAGAAACGTTGTTTATGCAGTATGATTTCCAGCCCTCATAGTAGGCTTCGTAATATGTTTTTATTTTTGTGGTTTTTTCTTTGTGTTCTGCTTCACTTATTAATTTATCCAAGTTTCTAAAAAGGAGACCGATAGACGCCTCGTTTAGTTTACTATACAAAGCACCTGCTATATAAGCTGCAAAAAGTAGCCACCATTGATCATTCAAGTTGCAGTCTAATGGTAAACATAGAAACATTAGTGCCAAACCTACAATAATATTGTTGAGTAGTTCGTATAAGCTGATAGATGTAGGCATATTCATTATTTATATTTTTTCAATATTTAAATACGCTGAGGTCAAAGCATTCATCTTCTTTAGGTCTACACCGAAGTGGTTAAAGAAGAGAGTGTTGATTTTGTCTCGTTCTTTGTCGTTTGAAAGAACGTTTGAGAAGAATGCAGCATACTGGATGCTCATGCCTGGTTCTATAACCATGCCATCACAGTGCTTTGACATCTTCACGGTAATTTTGAAAAGTGCCATGATTTTTTGTTTTTAGTTATAATTGTATTAGACGAAGTCAAAAGAAGAAAGGGGGCACGACCCGCTTTATCTCTATCTATCCGGTTCGGTTCTGGAAAACCTTGGAGTCAAAATAAAGTAAAGACAGTCCATGCCCCCATATAGGATAGGGGCACAGAACCTGCCTAAACTCGATTAGTGACGACTCCTTAGTTGAATTTTCCAGATTTAACCGGGTCGAATAACCTCGTTTGCAAGTTTTGTGCAATGAATGGCGAGGGGTTTGTAAAGTACCCACCAAACATGGCACAAATGTAGGGAATTTATTGGAAATAGCAAAATAATAATGAAATAAAGTAAAGAAAACACAATGAAAAGTATATATTAATACTACTCTAAAGAATATAATTACGATATATTTGCTTGGTAAAATATGTTCAGTAGAAAGCTTGTTTACTGGTTTAGCTAATGGAAGCTATCACATTTTAGCCTATTGGCTATCAAACTTGTTTTCCTCTTTATCCATTCTTTTCCAGATTCTTTTATAAAGATCATGGTTGTTGCCGAAAGGATAAAAGCCGAGAATACGCCAGTTAGGAGGGTAAGTGTGGCGGCTGTTGCAATTTGGGCAGGGCATTGGAACTGACATAGCAGTTGCTCCATACTCAATGTCTAATGCACGGAAAGTGTTGTTGCAGTTGTCGCATCTGAAAGTCATATAACCTCTGATCATAAGTTTGATGATTTAAATTATAATTCTCTGTCTTGTTGTGAAGAAAGCAACTTCTTTGTAGGGAAAGAGTTGCACTATCACAAGTTAATAAAACATATTTGAAAAGTAGGAACTATTTACTCCTCTATGAGCAGAAAAACTCAATTTAACTGGTAGTTGTGAGTAGGGTAGTGCTGCAGATTAAGGCAATCCCAAGGGTAAAGATAAATGTTGTTTTATTCATAATTCATTAGGTTTTTGTTTCTGTTTGCAAAATAAATATTTAATTGTGAGAGGTACAAAGGAATTAATTTGTATTTTTGCGGAAGAGTAGCTTAAGTGCTGCGATTAGTAATATATGAAGAAAGGGAACTCAAAATTGTAGGAAAGAACTTCGGAATCTTTTTTACAGATTGAGGGTGAAAAGTGGTGTTAATAATAGAAAACATTTGGCAGGACTTGTATCTGTATAGTATGTGTAGGCAGATAGAAGATGACAAAGCTAAGAATGAAAGATATGAATATAGACGATAAGACTATCAACTTAAGTACTGAGGAGGCTAAGACGTGCGGAAAGTCTGTCGAGACTGATACTGAAGACGAAGCAATAAAGGCAAAACTAAATGCTGTGTATCGGCTTAGACTATTATATAATAGTGGTGAAGAGCTGTGGAAACATATAGGAAAATCGGGCAGTGGAAATAATTCCTTTGGTCGTGTTGGTGGGAAAGATGCCTTTTTGCGTAAGGCTGTTTATCACGAGTTGGAGCGTGAGTGGAATGATGAAATGGGTATTTCTCTTGATAGATTGATAGACGCTTATGGGTTAGCGGAAAGACTGATGGAAAGGTATAAGCCTTTGAAGGAAGATGTAGAAGATAGGAATGTGAGGATAGATTGTTGTGAGAAAATTGTCAATGTTTGTATTTTTGATGATGAGATAACAGAACGTGAGGCAACAAAGAAGCGAGAACTTCTACTGCGATTGCAGGAAGAAGATACTTATTGCCTTGCGGTTTTGTTGTTGATGTTGCTTGGCATCTTGCCCTCGTCTTTTGATACTCGACAAGGGGATGCGAAGCAGATGAAGGGGAAATACGAGCTGGTTTATAACTTCTTTCTACGTGTATGTCATCGGAATATTCTTTTTGTACAAACGCCAAGGATGACACTCTTTCATAAGGTTTTAAAGGAAGCGGAAGAGAAACTGACGCGTATTCGGTTGGTAAAATTTACGGCTGACATACTTTGTAATCTATCAGTCCTTGCCAGCGCAGAGCAAGTTGCAGAAACTGGTCGGCGTGGTCAGTGGGACCAGTTATATCCTAATCTTGATGGTTATTGGCTGGGTGAGCAGCATAGTGAGTATAAACCAGACTACTGGCAAGTAGAAGAATTAGCAACAAGCTACCTGTTCTGTCATTATTTTCAGAAGGAAGGCGAGGTTGGTAAACTGCATCAGCAAGAGTTTACGGTAAGCTTCTATAGTAATGGTGAGGATTATGCCTGTGTGCAGCACCCCCGTTCAGTATTGCAATGGTTGAATAATGAAAAGCTGTCAAAGGATGATATCACTTATCCACACTTTGTTTTTTGGGGAGGAGAAAAACCAACGAAGATAGCTTTTGAGTCGTTTATGATGGATGTGTCGTGGTTTCGTCCGATGCAATTGACACGTGCAAAAGATGATTGGGTAGCTCCAACTGAAAAGGGAATGGAGGTAGTAAATGATTTTGCAGCCTATTCCTATACTTTCTATCAAGAATTGGAAGCTATAACACCAGATTTTATCTCTGTAAAAGATGAGAATGGGAAGTCATATAGAGTTTCTGTTTCTGAGCATGAAGAGTTAAGAAACTGTACGTTGAATGATGCTATTGGTATTATCACTTGGGCTGGTAAACATTATATAGCATTTGATCATTTGATGTTGTATCTTCCGATAGAGGAATAATAAATTTTATTGCTTTTTTACTTCTGGAAACCAGAGTAGTGGAAGATATGTTTAGGTATTTTAGGGTTTTCCCCTCGCTGAGTAGGGAAATATCTTTGCCGTCCTATAATATAGTTGTTACTTTTGCAAACATATAATAACAATGATATATGAAGAAGTTATTTATCCTCCCCATATCTGCAGCTATTCTGCTGAGTAGTTGCGGAACCTATGCTGGTTCTGGTGCAATGTCAGGTGGTTCGTTGGGTAGTATTTTGGGAAGTGCTATCGGTGGAATTGCTGGTGGCGGTCGAGGTTCAGATATAGGAACAATAGTTGGTATGGCTGGTGGAGCTGTTATTGGTGCGGCAATGGGTCAGAAGGCTGATCAGCGTGCTAAGGATGATGTTCACGATCATTATGAGAAGGTACAGCAGCGTAAAGCACGTGAGCAAAAAGAGCGTTCTACTTATGGAAATGATAATCAAACAGATGTTTATGCTGTTCCAAATCGCGTAGATAGTAGTGGGTTCAGTGCTTCTAATTCTGGTGATGATCGTCTTTATGATTTCGAAGGAAGTGATTATACTGGCAATTATAGTGCTGCTCAACCAAAGAGCAAGACCCCTTCAGAATCAAGCGTAGAGCAGTTGGCAGGTAACTATAAGTACGTTCCGAACATCGAGATAATCAATGCACGTTTTGTTGATGATAATCAGGATGGTGTTTTATCACGCAATGAAGTTGGTAAGATTATCTTTGAGGTGATGAATCATAGTGATAAGACGATCACGGATGTACAACCATCAGTATTAGAAACAAGTGGTAATCAGCATATTTATATTAGTCCATCAGTCCACATAGAGAGTATTGCGCCAGGTAAGGGCGTTCGTTATACAGCTATTGTGAAGGCTGATAAGCGTCTTAAGGCAGGTGTGGCAACCTTTGCTGTAACCGTCTTACAAGGGCAAAAGAGTATAAGTAAAGTAACAGAATTCAACATTAAGACAAGTAAATAGATCATACGACTGATTGAATATATATTGTGATATATGACTAACACCTGATAATTAGCTTTGATACGACAGATACTGGGATAGGCGATAACGTCTATCCCAGTTGTTGTTTAAGTCCTTGGGTTATGTTCTTCTTTCTGTAGTATTTCTATTGATTGGGAAGGCAGGGTAGACCTAATACACTGAGGCTGATTATTTATCTTAAAGGCTTATAGGGGGCGATGAACTGATAAGGAAGTAACAATAAGATGATTTCTTCTAGCAATGTGAATTAGAAGGGGATAGGCAATTAACATCTATATCCGTTATTTGCGGGGATATATCCCCCTTATTCATCTGCTTGACAGAATATTCTCCCTTATGCCTTAGAAAGTCTACGACTTACTCAAATAAGCCTGTTACACCATCTTTGATTCGTTTAAAGAAGTTCGTCCAGCTACTACTAGAACCATTCTTTGCATTCTGGTTTTGTGTGTTCTGCTTATTTTGTTGTGTATTTGCTTTCCTCTGCTGTATGCCCTGCTGCTGATTATTTGATGATTGTGTCGTGCGAGCGGTAGGATTCCCTCCCTTTGGCTTTGCTTCTTGTGCCGAAGAACGATTCGTTGAAGTTTGGACGTTCTTACGTGCTTCTGCATTCTGCGCTTTTTCGTTTTTCACCTGTTGTGTGATGTGTTTACGATCCATTCGCGTATCCACTTTGCGTTCAATCTCCTTTGGCTTATCTTCTTCTTGCTTTTCCCATTCTGGTATAAACTCGTAACATACACCTGCAGTTCCATATTCCACCTCAGGCATCTCGATACCCTTTGACTCTTTCATGAATGGGATCTCTGTGTCTTTTGGTACCACTTCTACTTTTACATAAGCAACTCCACTAGCCAAGGTGCCTAGTTCACGAGCAGCTGCATAGGATAAATCTACAATTCTACCACGCACGAAAGGACCGCGGTCAGTAACTCTTACAATTACAGACCTACCATTTCTTGGGTTTGTAACCTTTAATCTTGTTCCAAAAGGTAAGGTTCGGTGTGCACAAGTAAAGGCATTCTTATCATAGCGCTCACCATTACTCATCTTACGACCGTGTAGTCCGTTACTATAATAAGATGCTTTGCCATCTGGCAGCGAAGATTGTGCTGCCAATTTAATACTACTTAGTAGTGATAAAAAAACTACCAAGAGAAGTCTGAATGTATTCATAAATAATCAATTAATAAACCAGCCTCCTCTTAGTAGTTTGTATCCCCCTCTCATCTATAAAGATTGGAATAGAGGGGGAGGAATGACTGGTTTTATTTATACGACACCTTGTGCAAGCATAGCTTTCGCTACTTTCATAAAGCCTGCAATATTTGCGCCCTTAATATAGTCAATGTGACCATCAGCTTGCTTACCATACTTCACACACTGCTCATGGATAGAGCTCATGATGTAGTGGAGCTTCTGATCAACCTCTTCCGGACTCCAAGAGAGACGGAGAGAGTTCTGTGACATCTCGAGACCTGATGTAGCAACACCACCAGCATTAACAGCCTTGCCAGGAGCAAAGAGTTGTTTAGCCTCGGTGAATTTATCAGCAGCCTCAGCGGTACAGCCCATATTTGAAACCTCAGCAACACACAATGGCTTATAAGCTAAAATCTTATCAGCGTCTTCACCATTCAATTCGTTCTGTGTAGCACATGGCAAGTAGATATCAGCCTTCTGCTCCCATGGCTTACGCCCCTTGAAGAACTGTGCTCCAGGATACTTCTCTGCGTATGGTTCGCAAACATCGTTACCACTATTGCGAAGGTCTAACATGTATTCAATCTTATCACCGCTAATGCCGTCTGGATCGTAAATGTATCCATCAGGACCACTCAATGTGATGACTTTTGCACCGAGTTCTGTTGCCTTCTTAGCGGCACCCCAAGCCACATTACCAAATCCAGAGAGAGCAACGGTCTTACCCTTTATATCAAGTCCGTGTGTCTCCATCATCTGATGAACGAAGTAGAGAGCGCCATAACCAGTTGCTTCTGGACGGAGGATAGAGCCACCCCATTCTCTGCCCTTACCTGTGAGCATACCTTGGAATTGGTGGGTTAACTTACGATACTGCCCAAAGAGATAACCAATCTCACGTCCACCAACGCCTATATCACCTGCTGGTACATCCTCATCAGGTCCAATATGACGATATAACTCATTCATGAAAGATTGACAGAAGCGCATAATCTCAGCATCGCTCTTACCACGTGGAGAGAAATCAGAGCCACCCTTGCCACCACCCATAGGTAATGTTGTGAGTGCATTCTTAAATGTTTGCTCGAAACCGAGGAACTTTAAGATACTAAGATTTACTGATGCGTGGAAACGTAAACCTCCTTTATAAGGTCCAATAGCACCATTAAATTGAACACGATAACCGATGTTCACTTGCACCTTGCCCTGATCATCTACCCAAGGCACACGGAATGTGATGATACGTTCAGGCTCAACGATACGCTCGATGATGCTAGCACGCTCAAACTCTGGGTGCTGATTGTAGACATCTTGTACTGAGACAAGAACTTCACGAACTGCCTGTAAATACTCAGACTCACCTGGATGCTTCTGCTCCAGCGCTTGCATGATTTTTTCGACTTCCATAGTAAACTGACTTTATTTGTTTATGTTAGTTAGTGTCATTCGGTTAGAATGGTGCAGCAAATATATCCATATTCTATCAAATAACCAAATGAAAATCGAAAAACTTTTGTTCTCTCCTTTCTTTTTGATACCTCTGTTGCGAGGTCAAAGGCACGTTGAATGTGCAAAGTAATAAAAAATATATCATTTAAATAACCAAAAGATAGGGTGGATTGTGTTTATTTTGTATTTTTGTAGAAAATTAAGTTTCAAGTCGATGAAGGAGCAAGTACCAGTTCAATGGAGCAACTTTTACCTAAAAGATGTAAGCTTTGTCAATCTAATGATGCGTCGTATCTACAACGTTTTGATTGTTGCTAACCCCTACGATGCGTTTATGTTAGAGGATGATGGGCGTGTTGAAGAGAAGATCTATAATGAGTATATGGAGTTAGGATTGCGTTATCCACCAACATTTACGCAAGTTTCGACCATTGAAGAGGCTTCTCGAGTATTGAATACAGTAGATATTGACCTTGTAATATGTATGCCTGGCAATGCAGATAACGATGCTTTCGATGTGGCAAGAGCTGTGAAAGCAGAGTTTTCAGACATCCATTGCGTTGTTCTCACGCCTTTCTCTCATGGCATAACGAAGCGAATAGAACATGAAGATTTAAGTATCTTTGATTATGTGTTCTGTTGGTTAGGTAATACAAACCTAATTCTTTCCATCATTAAGTTAATGGAAGACAAGATGAACATAGAGCATGATATTCGTGAAGTCGGCGTTCAGATGATTTTACTTGTCGAAGATTCCATCCGTTTCTATTCGTCTATTCTACCTAACTTATATAGTTATATCCTTACACAAAGTCAAAACTTTGCTACCGAGGCGTTGACTCGGCACGATGCTTCCTTGCGTCAACGTGGTCGCCCGAAGGTTGTTCTTGCCCGCAATTATAAGGAAGCCTGGGATGTTTATCAGCGTTATAAGGATAATTGCTTAGGTGTTATTTCCGATATGCGATTCCCTCTTAGTGATGGAGAAGAGGGCATACAATCTACCACGGGACAACCAATTCATTCTGTCAAAGACCCTGAGGCTGGTTTAAAGTTGCTCCGTGCTATTCATCAAGAGGATGAGTATCTACCTTTAATCATAGAGAGTTCTGAGAGTGATAACCGTGAGAAAGCAGAGAATGAAGGCTTCCGTTTTGTTGATAAGAACTCTAAGAAGATGAGTGTTGACCTCCGTCATCTTCTTGAAGAGCACATGGGTTTTGGTGACTTCATCTTTCGTAATCCTGAAACACGTGCTGAGGTCATGCGCATTAGAAACCTAAAAGACTTACAAGACAATATCTTTAAGATACCAAAAGACTCCATGCTCTATCATATCTCACGCAATCATGTGAGTCGTTGGCTGTCTGCTCGTGCCATATTCCCCGTTTCCTCCTTCTTAAAAGACATCACTTGGCATAAGTTACAAGATGTTGATGCACACAGACAGATTATCTTTGATGCCATAGTAGCCTATCGTCGCATGAGAAATGAAGGTGTTGTCGCCCTTTTCGATAGGCATAAATTCGATCAATATGCCCACTTTGCACGTATTGGCGATGGCTCGTTAGGAGGCAAGGGGCGTGGTTTAGCCTTCTTGGATAATGTTATCAAGCGGCATCCAGACTTCAATCAATATTCAAATGCAAAGGTTCAAATCCCTAAGACTGTCGTTCTCTGTACGGATGTCTTCGATAGTTTCATGGAGAGAAACAACCTTTATCAAATTGCACTAAGCGATGCCACCGATGATGAAATACTCCATGCTTTCCTTGAGGCACAGCTCCCTGATGAGTTTATAGGCGACTTCTTTGCCTTCTTCGAAGCTACTCGTTCGCCTATTGCCGTTCGGTCCAGTTCCCTGCTAGAAGATAGCCATTACCAGCCATTTGCAGGTATTTATTCCACTTATATGATACCTTATCTAGAGGATAAATACGAAATGTTACGTATGTTGGCATGCGCTATTAAGGCGGTATATGCCTCTGTTTATTATCGAGACTCTAAAGCCTATATGACCGCAACAAGTAATGTTATCGACCAAGAGAAGATGGCAGTTATTTTGCAGCAAGTGGTCGGTAAGAAATATGATAATCGATTCTATCCTAATCTTTCAGGCGTTCTTCGTTCCTTAAATTATTATCCAATAGGGGAGGAGAAAACCGAAGAAGGAATCGTGTCTTTGGCACTAGGATTAGGTAAATATATCGTTGATGGCGGTCAAACTCTACGTGTTTGTCCGTATCATCCACAGCATGTGTTACAACTAAGTGAACTGAAGTTAGCCCTCCGAGAGACCCAAACTCAATTCTATGCACTCGATATGCAGCATGTGGGGGAAGACTTTAAAGTGGATGATGGATTTAATATCCTCAAACTCAATCTCAAGGATGCTGAGGCTGACGGAAGCCTCCTTTACATTGCTTCTACTTATTCTGTTGATGACGAAACAATCTATGATGGACTTTATGAAGGTCGAAAGATTATATCCTGCTGTGGCGTTCTTCAACAGGGAGTTTTCCCATTACCAGAATTACTACAGATGGCTATGCGCTATGGTGCTGACGCTATGCGACGTCCTGTGGAGATAGAGTTTGCTGTCAATCTAAATGCTGATAAGACAGGAGAATTGTATCTTCTTCAGATTAGACCGATTGTTGATTCAAAGCAACGACTAGATGAGAACCTCTCTTCTATACCTGATGAACAGTGTCTCTTACGCAGTAATAATTCCCTTGGACATGGTATATCGGATGATGTGATGGATGTAGTTTATGTCAAAACAGATAGCTCTTTCACAGCAAAAGATAATCCTATCATTGCAACAGAAATAGAAAGAATCAACCAAAAGTTCCTTGATCAGCACCTTAACTACATCCTTATCGGTCCCGGCCGATGGGGTTCTAGTGATCCATGGTTGGGTATTCCTGTCAAATGGTCACACATTTCTGCAGCTCGAATCATCGTTGAAGAGGGATTAGAACATTATCGTGTTGACCCGAGCCAAGGCACTCATTTCTTCCAAAACCTTACTTCCTTTGGTGTAGGTTATTTCACTATCAATCCTTATAAGGCTGATGGTTTCTATCAACGGAGCGTTCTTGATGCTCTTCCTGCTGTTGAGGAAACGCAATGGGTACGCCATGTTCGTTTCCAAAAACCGCTTAAGATAATGATGGATGGTAAACGACAAGAGGGTGTGGTGATGCTTCCTGAAACCCCACCCAGCCTCCCCTAAGGGGAGGAGTGCCTAACGGAAGCTAGATAGATAATGCTCTTCTCCATTTAAAGAGGGCGTTTCCTTGTATTAAGGAGAGCCTCTCTTCAACCTCAAGAGAGGCTTCCTTTGTTGTGAAGAGAGCGTCTCTTTAATATCACATGTTAGTTAGTTCTATTTGAACAGGTATATAATTATAGGGACAGATGAGGTTATCTGTCCCTTCTTTGTGGCATTATTTCAACAAGAATTAATCGTCTTTACCTTATATAAATCTTACCTTCTTCTTTCTTCTTAGCGGCTTTTTCCTTGTCTTCTTCGTATTTCTTGATAATCTCTTTGAGGTATTTTTTAGACTTAGTGGTGATACATAGCACTCCACCCAAGCGTGGTGCAAACAGCTTCGTGACGCTTGGAGTCTTGATGACGGTGACACTTTGGATGTCATCTTTAGCTATATTGTCCATGTTACTGACCTCTACTCCATCCACTAGAATGACTGGTATGTTGAGAGAATCTTGCTTCTCCGCCTTCTGCGCACTGATGTTTAGACTGAAGAGAAGGGCTGCGATAAAGATAAAAGATTGTTTCATGCTCTGTTATAGTTTGCTGTTAATAATATTGCAAATATACTCTTTTTCTCGAAATATACCTCTTTTCTATCGGAAAATGTTTGCTATATGCTTGTAATTGATCGTTTTATGTAATCTTGAAGTACGACTTCAAAATTACATAAAATATACTGATAAGACAAGAGAAAAGGGTGTTTTTAAAGCGAAATCTATGTAATTTTGAAGTTGAACTCCAAATTTACATAGATTTTAAAAGGCTTTCTTTATCTGTAATCGGGCTTTTTTACTAATCCTCTGAACGGATAATAGGGGTGTAAAAGAAGATTGCGAAAGGTTATTCAAAGTAGAATGTGAGGGCTATCATCTTAGTTCGTGACTCGTTGACAGCGTTGGTGTACATGAGCATGTGCTTGTCTCTAAGGTTCTTGGAATGGTTTTTATCAAGGCTGTTAGTGAGACTATACATGAATTTTAGCTCTGGTCTTAACTTAAAGTAAGGTAGATAAAAATCACAGCCGAGACCTACCTCGAGGAAGAAATCACTCTTTTTAAGTTTCAGATAGTCGTTGTCTTTACCCGAGAGATTCATCATTGGGTTAAGACCTAACATGACATAAGGGCGATGGTTATTGAATCTTGGAGCCGCAGCGATGAGGTCGAAGGCACAAGAAACGTATGCGGTCTTCAACTCCTGCACCTGTTCTGTAGGCTCGCCGAGGCTGTTTAAGTCTGTAAGATTGCGGAAGGTAAGGTGCCGAGTACCGAAGTACATGGCAGGAGCAATGCGTAGTTGGAGGGTTTGGTTGAGGCGTAGTTCACCCAAGACACCGACAGTGAAGCCTGCATCCCATCGGTCTTGATCAGCGGAGACAGTCTTTTCCACAGGTCCAGCACCATCCTCTAAGTCGATCATTTGAGGTCCAACATTATTCAATTCAATATCTTGCAAGTGTGTACCAACAAGTACACCGAAGTGGAAATTACGCAAGTCTGTATAGGGACGGTTCTGTACTTTCCGTTCCTGGGCACCGCTTGCTAGGACAATGACAAGCAGAGTTAATGATAATATAATTCTCTTCATCTTGTCTTCTTAAACGTGTTTTACCTCCTTTTTATTGTCTGTGTACCTACTTACTTGTAGGTATTCTGTGTTCTAATACTTTGTTGGTAAAATATTACAATGCAATCTTTATCGCTTGAGACATTGGTTGAGAGAGATGGAAGAGGGCAATGTGAGAGATTGTTTGGATGTGATGTAAGATGTTAGTATGCTGTGTTTTATGTTAGATATAATAAGCTGTAATAGGTGTAATTGTTCTATGAAAAGGCTTGTTGAAAAGCCCCCTTTTTCTATTTTTATGCCGTCTAAATATTTGTAATTTATCTCATAATCTTTAGGTATTAACGATTTTCTTGTTACCTTTGCACCATCAGAAGTAGGTATAGAAGCCTATTTATAGTACAAAAACATTATTAACATTAAAGACATTATATTATGGCTTACGTAATTGGCAACGATTGTATCGCATGTGGTACATGTATTGATGAGTGTCCAGTAGAGGCTATCTCTGAGGGCGATATCTATAAGATTGACGCAGACGCATGCACTGAGTGTGGTACTTGTGCATCAGTTTGTCCTAACGAGGCAATTAGTCTTCCAGAGTAAGGACACGACTGTTACTGATTAAATTCATAAGGCGAACCTTTCGAGGCTCGCCTTTTTTGTTGTATTGATGATGGCTCCTCTCATAAGAGAGGAGCGATTCGAAAGGTGTTTGTTTTATCTTCCATGCATGATACCAGAATCATTATCAGAGTTGGAAATACGTTTATTGATGCTTGATTTGCCTTTTCCATAATTCAAATTGAATGTGAAGTTAAGCAGAAGTATTCGTCTAAAACTCTTTGAGAAAGCCAGTTGACGATTAGGAGCGAGGCGTGACAAGTTATCCGTCTCATTTGAGTATTGTTTAGAGAAAGGTAATACCATGATAAGATTTAACGCCCATTTGTCTTTGTTATAACCTACTGATATGGAGTGATTCGCTTCTCCTTTGGTAAGAGTTTCACCCCATAATTCATTGTATCTGGTCTGTACTTCGGCTGTGAATACCCATTGTTTGTACATTACAAGTAGATTTCCATTCAGTCCCCAGTTCGAGAGTGTATGTGCGTAAGTATGCCCGTTACTGATGTACCGATTGAAGAATGGAGTAAGTTGTAACGAGAACCAATCACCAAAGGGATGCAATCTTATGTCCATTTGGGTATGTAGTCTGTGGAAGTTCTTTTGGTTATCTATTGCCCTAACAAACTTTCCGTTGTCAATATAAGTCTCTTCCATGATAGGGTGAGAATCGTAACTATACCTTCCGAATAACGATAAATCGCACCATTTTGTGCCCCAGTTTAAGGTCAACTCATTCGATACGAAGGTTACAGACTTTAGGTTAGGATTACCCTTCCTAAGCTGATATACATCGATATCCTGTGACACATTGCTCATGTCGGAGAGTGAAGGAGCATAAGCCGAAACGTATCCTTGATATTTTAAAGTTACGTTACTACAAGGTTGATAAGCGAGGGAGAGCTTTGGACGAAGGATGAATTTCGATAACTTCTTATCGTGCTGATAGTTGTAAATACGCATCCCTCCCAAACCGAGGGTATAGGTTAGCTTGCCCAGTTTTGACATCCATTCAGTGTAAGCGTAGGTCTCCGCTGTATTCATATTTACCTGACTTTGGATGTTTCCATCATACGTGTTATTAGTGTACATCTGCGTATGCTTCAACCCAAATGACAGTTTGCTATCCTTGAACATGCGCTCATAAATGCCCTCACCTATTATGGAGTACTTGTTACCATCAGTAATGGAAGCAATCGTCTGAGTAGGTTGTGTGGTTGATGATAAGGTGTATGTACGCTGGCTATGGCTATTGATGTAAGTGCCAATTAGGTCGAAGTACAAGTGCTGGTTATGGGCAAGCTCAGTTTGAAAATACAAATCTAACGAGGGTGTGTTATCGTGTCCATGCCTAAAGTCGGTGATGTGGTAGGCATCAGTACCACGATAAAGCGTACTGATTCTATCCTCCATTGAGTTAGATTCTTTATTGTAGTAATCACGGAAGATAGCACTAATACTGCTTTTCTTAAACGAATAGTTGTACCACAGAGAGAAGCTCATATTATCAAACTTAACCTTTGTTGGCTCACCAATCTCTCTATTCTCTATGGTCTGATGAGGGTAGTGGTACTCCTCGTAGTTCTCTCTTTTCCACTTCAAATCACGCCTGTTCCAATAGAAAGAAGACTTTATCTCGGATCTACCTTTGTGATAGTTGGCAGACAAAAGGTTCTCTCCATAGCCTAACATCGATAGTCCATCGGTGAGGTCACCATTGATAGTTCCACCCTCATTCTTATACTTCACAATGAAGTCGAGGACGGCTGCTGCACCATTAAAACGTAGTCCGGGCATATCGTGGTATTCTACCTTTACAATGTCTTGAGGGCGTAGGGCTTTAACCTCTTCTATCTTTGCTGTGACACCATTAATGCGTAATTGAACTGCATCTCCAGTCGTCGTCTTGATGGTATTATCGATGGTGTTGACCCGAATACCAGCTAATTGCATGTTCTGTATGAGCATAACTCCGTTAGTAGAAGCCTTTAGCTGAAGTTTTGAAGGGGTAATAATACGCCGGTCAATCTTCTGTATTTCACGCTTCCCAATCACTTCTACGCCCTTTAACTCTTGTGTGGAAGGAGTCAGTTGAATCTTTCCAAGGTCGGTATTCCTTTGTGTGTTCTCCAGAGATACACGATAATCAGCATATCCCATATAGGTTATGATGAGTTCTTTGTGCCCATCGCTCTCCTCCATGGTAAAGTTAAATGAACCCTCATTGTTGGTTACTGTCTGTGTAATTGACGTTGTTTCATTGACCAACTTGACTACGGCACCAATGATAGGGGATGTTGTTTCGTCAGTAACTTGCCCTGTTATGACAACTTTTGCATGTAAGTTAACGTAAAAACTTAGTGCTGCAATGAACAGAATAAACCTTTTCATTTTAATTATATCTTATAGGTTATTAGATGAATCGTGACTCTGATTAGATTCTAGTTAAGGGCATGCTAGTCTTTTGCTACTATTCTTTGAGAGTCGTAGATGGGGGCAAAGGTAAAAAAAACTATGGTATTACAAAGGATTTTCTCATATTTTTTTACATGATTATTGATGTTTTTGTTGTTGCTTGGTATTCAATGGGTTGCACTATCCAAGAGGTGAATTCGATACAATCTAACCCCCTGTTACGCTCATACTCATACTTACGTAAACAAAAAAAGAGTTACAGAACAATCTGTAACTCCCATCTTTGTAGCGGGGGTGGGACCCGAACCCACGACCTCCGGATTATGAATCCGACGCTCTAACCAGCTGAGCTATCCCGCCATCCATGCGCTTTATTTCTTTAAAGCGGTGCAAAGGTATAGAAAAAAAATGATACTCACAAATGTTATTCGACTTTTTTATCATGATTATAAGGTTTTTGTTCGATAGCTGATAAGGGTTAAGAGAATAGCAGATAGAAGTTAATCGGAGTGGAGAAAATATGTGGGAATGATGATTCACCCTATTTGAATACTACGAGAGAAGTGTAGACAGGGGAAGAGGTTGTATCATCTTTATATTTGAAGTAAGCCCCTTCTCCATTTGAAGAAACGCCTAGTTTGATGTGAAAAGGGCGTTTCCCTCTTGTAAGGAGAGCCTCTTTTAAATTGCTGTTAGTAACTGATAGCAATGTAGATGAGTTGCATACCCATTTTTAGTTGGCGTTATTAAGACTTCGAGAAAAGAATAAAAATACTAAAAAAGACCTTTACTATGATATTTTTATGTACTTTTGCAAGTAAAATGAATGCGTGTAGACATTCTTAAGAACATCTCATGTTTCGTATTAAAAAGTTAGATATCTTCATTGCCAAGCAGTTTGGTATGCTCTTCGCAGGAACATTCTTTATCAGTTTGTTCGTGCTGATGATGCAGTTCTTGTGGCGTTATGTGGATGATTTGATTGGTAAGGGATTGTCAATGGAGGTGCTCGGACAATTCTTCTGGTATATGAGCTTGATGATGGTTCCACAGGCACTTCCACTTGCAATCCTCCTTTCTTCGCTGATAGCATATGGTAACCTTGGTGAGAGTTCAGAGCTTACTGCGATCAAATCGGCTGGTATTTCGTTGATTCAATCATTCCGTGGACTGATTGTTATAAGCGTTATCATTGCTGGAGCCTCATTCTATTTCCAGAACAATGTGGCTCCTATGGCACAAAAGAATATGGCTCAACTGCTTATTTCTATGCGACATAAAAGTCCAGAATTAGAGATTCCTGAGGGTGTTTTCTATGGTGGTATTCCACAAACAAACCTATATGTTGAGCGGAAAGATATGAAGAGTGGACACCTATATAATATAATGGTGTACCGCATGACAGATAGTTATGAGGATCAAGCAATCATCCTTGCTGACTCTGGAATGTTGCAGTCTACGGCTGAAAAGAAGCACCTCGTCTTGAACTTATGGAGTGGGGAATGGTTTGAGAACATGCGTTCGCAAGAGATGGGGAATAGTGCAAGTGTTCCTTACCGAAGGGAGACTTTCGCTCATAAACATATTGTATTGGACTTTAACGGAGACTTTAATCTGACGGATGTAGCGGGTATCTCGAGTGATGCACGTACAAAGAGTCTGGAAAAGATAAGCCATGACAAGGACTCGTTAGTGCATGTTTATGATAGTGTAGGACAGGCTTATTACAAAGATGCACAATCGCTTTATTACCCTGCTCCTAAGCTATCTTCTGCAGAAAAGAAGCAGGCTATTAAGATGGCAGATAACAAGAAGTTCGATATTGACTCATTGTTTAAGAAGCTCCCTGCAGACCAACGACGTATGGTCGTAGATCAGGCTTTGTCGACTGTTCAACAGGAGGTGAGTGACCTCGACTTCAAGGGTATGATCACCAGTGATGGTGATAAGATGATACGTCAACACGATATTGAATTTATCAATAAGTTCACACTTTCGCTTATTTGTATCGTCTTCTTCTTCATCGGCGCACCATTGGGAGCCATCATCCGAAAGGGTGGCTTGGGTATACCTATTATAGTGAGTGTGTTGGTATTCATTGTTTATTACATCCTTGATAACACGGGTTACCGTATGTCTCGACAGGGTGATTGGGCTATATGGTTTGGTCGTGGACTATCCATGGCAGTGTTAGTTCCGATGGCGGCATTCTTTACTTATAAGGCAAATAATGATTCGGCAGTATTCAATGCTGACGCTTATAGGAATGTTTTGAGGCGTATGCTTGGTTTGCGTATCAAGCGTAGTATCGCAAGCAAAGAGGTTATTATTCATGATCCAGACTACTTAAATATAGCGGAACGATTGAAGGTCATGAATGGTAAGATTGCTGATTACGCTCAATCAAGAAATCTGAAAGCACTGCCAAATGTGGTTAAAGTGTTCTTCCGTTACCATGCCGATCATAACATCGAGAATATAAATGTAGAATTGGAGAGCATTATTGAAGAATTAGGAAACACTCGAAACAGAGTTATTCTATCCTCTTTAAATAAGTATCCAATCCTTGCTGTAAAAGCACATACACGTCCGTTTGATCGTAGATGGATGAATATAGCCTCGGTATTTATCCTTCCAGTGGGTATATTCCTATATATAAGAATGTGGCGTTTTAGGCTCCGTCTTTATCGTGATTTGCGTACAATCACAGCTTGTAACAACGAGGTTATAGCAGAGATTGAAGCGCATGGTGGAGGGAGATTGAGATTAGAAAACAATAATAATCAGTAACAAGATATGGAAGAGTTTAAGCTTGATAGCATCGAAGATGCACTAAAAGATTTCCGTGAAGGAAAGTTTGTTATAGTCGTAGATGATGAAGATCGTGAGAATGAAGGTGATCTTATCATGGCGGCGGAGATGATAACACCAGAGAAAGTAAACTTTATGTTGAAGAATGCTCGTGGTGTCTTATGTGTGCCAGTAACTCTTTCTAGGGCTGATGAGTTGGACTTGCCACATCAAGTATCTGATAATACATCTATGTTAGGAACGCCTTTCACGGTGACAGTGGACAAGTTGGAAGGCTGTTCAACGGGCGTTTCTGCACATGATCGTGCTGCAACGATTAAGGCATTGGCAGACCCTAATTCAACTCCTCAAACCTTTGGTCGTCCAGGTCATATAAACCCTCTTTATGCTCAAGACAATGGTGTCTTACGCCGTTCTGGACATACAGAAGCTGCTGTAGATCTCTGTAAACTCGCAGGTTGTTTCCCTGCTGGTGTGTTGATGGAGATCATGAATGAAGATGGAACCATGGCTCGGATGCCTGATCTCCAGAAGCGTGCTAAGGAGTGGGGGATGAAGATTATCAGTATAAAAGATATCATTGCTTACCGATTGAAGAAGGAGTCTAGTATTGAGGTAGGCGATGAAGTGGAACTACCAACACAATATGGTTCGTTTCGATTGATACCTTTCCGTCAGGCTAATGGACTGGAAAACATGGCACTGATAAAGGGTTCTTGGAAGGATGATGAGCCTATCCTTGTTCGTGTTCATTCGTCATGTGCGACAGGAGATATTCTTGGCAGTAAGCGTTGTGATTGTGGGGAACAACTCCATAAAGCGATGGAAATGATAGAGAAAGAGGGTAAAGGCGTTATTATCTATATGCAACAAGAAGGGCGTGGTATCGGTCTGATGAATAAGATAGCAGCGTATAAATTGCAGGATGAAGGACTTGATACGGTTGAGGCGAATATACATCTTGGCTTCCGACCAGATGAGCGTGATTATGGTTGTGGGGCTCAGATGCTACGCCACCTCGGGGTTCATAAGATGCGATTGATGACGAATAACCCCACAAAGCGTGTCGGTTTAGAGGCTTACGGACTTGAGATTGAAGAGAACGTGCCCATCGAGATAGCTCCTAATAAGTTCGATTATCGTTATTTAAAGACAAAGCGTGATCGTATGGGGCATGACTTGCACCTATAAACCTTTATAATCGCTAAGAAATAAAAAAGCTTCGGAAGCCTATAGCTTTCGAAGCTTTTTGTTTGTCTGAGATTGTTCGTGGTGTTAACGAAGTAAGATACCGAATGAGAGAGTTTTGAACTTTGGTCCATATCCGTTACGCATTAAGTCGCATGGACTATACTTCACATAGAAGTCAGGACCGCCATTAATGTTGACAGAACACATAAAGTCAATGGTCACAGGCTTCACGCGAACACCACTGTTTTCGTCTTCTATCTTATGTTCATTGAGGTTATAACGAGTCTTCAAACTGCTATATGTGTTGAGATTTATAACTGGTCCAAGAGTGAAACCAAAGTATTTCCCATCATACTCATAGGTAAGTGGGAAGTTAACACTAAAGACCTTAATGCGTGAGAACTTAGGACTACTATTTGTGGGATAGCTGGTAAGTGACACTGCGTTGTTATCTTTTACAAATCGTTGGTTGCCCGTAATGCGATAGTTGCGCCAGTCAACACCTACTCCTACAGAAAATTTATGATTGCTACGCCATGGCTTATATACCCAGTCAGCAATAATCCACCATATCTCCCATGACTTGAAAGGTTGTATATCTGCAGCATGAGGAATCCCAGGCGCACTGTTGAAACCGAAAGCTAATCGAGTAGCAAACTCTAGTGTGCGGCTGCTATCCTTAGGCTTGTTAAACCCCGCAATAGAGAAATCCCATGATTTCTCATTGATTGACGAAGTGCTCACGTAGTTGCTATCCACCAATTGAATGGTGTTCACGTATCGGTAATTGGGATTATCCTTACTCCCCAGCACCTCGATATGTTGTAGAGAATCGTTTGTGATAATCTTTACCTGTCGTGGTTCCTCTACCGTTAGTGTGTCATTGATACTTATGGATGCGAGAGCAGATGAGCTGTAAGTTAGCAACATGCTAAGTAAGATAGTTTTCATAAGCTTTGATTTTATTGTATTAATTTTTTAAGTTCTGTTATACTTGAAACCTTTCCTTCCATATAAACTAATGTGATGGTAAGTGTGCGCCCTCTTTGTTGTGTTAAATAACAGAGGTATTTGTGTAACGCTCCTTGCGTAGGTAAGGCGAGGATGAGTGTGAAGGTTCCCTTCTTCATAGTTTGTTCTGCTCCAATAGCATTCTTATGGTCTCGTTCAACCAGTTCGAACACTGTTGCACGTTGCTGTTCAGAAGCTTTGAAGCGAATGCTATGATAGTAATCAAGTTTATACTTACTGATAGCTCTTCCTTTTGCTCTCACATCAATTAAATCACCATGAGGCACTATCTTCCCTTGAAAGAGAGGAGTAACATTCAAACCTTGCTGTGCATGAATGCAAAGTGAGGTAAACATCAGCAGTAATATCAAGCATAATCGTTGTTTCATAACGTTTACTTTATTAGTTTCTATTATTGATGAAAGATGTCGTGCAACTGATCATCTACGTTGGTAGCATCTTCTTGTTGCAAGTCCTGTAGTGTCCCACTAATCTCCTTTGTTACCTGTTGTGGATCAGTGATGTGTTTGCCGTAGATGTATGCTTCGCAATAATCTTGCCGTTGAGCATGCCATACCATACTTCCAACTGCCAATAAAATGATTATTAAAGCAGCTATACCTATCAGTTTCCTATGAAGGAGGATAAACGTTGCTTGTTTCTTCTGATGCACTTCCTTCTGTTTGGATTCCATGAGTGTACTTATCGAACAAAACATTTCTTTCAGAGGAAGTAGCTCTGCTGTCACTTTCTCGTATCTAAAATAATCGTAGAGTCGTCTTTCCTCGTCAAGTGAAGTCTCCCCTTCCATAAAGCGACTTACCAGTTGTTTTATATCTTCGTATTTGTTCATTCCCATTCAGTTTTTAGAAATTGATTCTTAATAGCATGGCGAGCGCGGCTTAGAGCCTTCCTTACTGCAGTCTCCTTACTGCCCGTGAGTTTGGCAATATCGTTAATCTCCATTCCCTCCATGTGCCGCAGTCGCATGATAGTTTGCTGCATTGTAGGTAATGTGTCAATGAGAGCAATTACCTTTTCGTATCGTTCGTCGGCTTTTTCCTCCTCATTAGGAATGGTTTCATTCACTTCAGTTGTGTAGTGATGTCGGCGAAGAATGTCAATGCAATGGTTCTTCAACAGTACCGAAGCGAGAGGAGACATCGGGAGATGTAGCGTGTCAATTAGTTGCCAAAGCTTCAGTAGTACGTCTTGCACAGCATCTTCTGCCTCATCATTGTCCTTTAGATAGTTACAGGCAATGGCGAGCATCTGTGGTCGTACCAGCTTCACCTCTTCTTTGTACTCGTTGATGGTCATGACTTCTTTTCGTCTTTGCTTATAATACGTAATAAGTAGGTTTTTGTGACATCAAAGGTTCAATTTTTTTCTCATTCTTACAAGTAAAGCATAAAGAAATTATTTGAGCTATATATATAATAAGGTGTGTTTCCTCTTTACGTCTATCTTTTCAGTATGGCTTTCAACTTGTGTCTAGCTTTCAAGTAGACTTACAAAAAGACAGTCTGCTTATTCTGCTAATATAACAAAAAGTTGTCTAGTTAAATTGGAAGAGTTCATCAGAAAGTTAATGTGTCATATTATACAGGTGTGTATAAAGAGTTCTACAAGTTTGTATAACAAATTATACAAACGTGTATAATAATTGTCCCCAAGTATCTGATGATAATTATCAAAACGATAGTGAAAACGATAATTATATGAAATAAAGATGGAAAAATTACGTTATAAGAACAATAATGCGTAATTTTGTATTCGATATTCATTAGGCAAGATTATATATATGGCACAGTTATCAGACCGACTTAATAGGTTAGCTCCTTCTGCTACATTGGCGATGTCACAACGAAGTGGTGAGATGAAGGCACAGGGTATTAACGTTATTAATATGAGCGTTGGTGAACCCGATTTTATGACTCCAGATCATGTGAAAGAGGCTGGTAAGAAAGCTATAGATGATAATTTTTCAAAGTATTCACTTGTTCCTGGTTATCTCTCTTTGCGTAAGGCGATAGCAAATAAGCTCAAACGTGAAAATAACCTCAGCTATTCTGCATCTGAAGTAATTGTTGGTACGGGTGGAAAACAAGGCGTTTGTAATACAATCTTAGCTCTTGTTAATCCTGGTGATGAAGTTATTATTCCTGCTCCTTATTGGGTAAGTTATCCACAGATGGTAAAGTTGGCGGGTGGAGAACCTGTCATTGTTTCTGCAGGGATAGAGCAAGATTTCAAGGTAACAGCTGATCAGTTGAAAGCTGCTATTACATCGAAAACGAAACTCATCATACTCTGTTCCCCAAGTAACCCCACAGGTAGTGTTTATACGAAGGAAGAGTTGGAGGCTTTGGCAAAGATAGTTTTAGAACATAATGACCTCTTTGTTCTCTCGGATGAGATATATGAACACATTAATTATATAGGTTGTCATGCAAGTATTGCCGCCTGTGAAGGGATGAAGGAACGCACGATTATTTGTAATGGTGTTAGCAAAGCGTATGCCATGACGGGCTGGAGACTCGGGTGGGTAGCTGCTCCAGAGTGGATAATCAAAGGCTTGAATAAATTGCAAGGTCAGTATACTTCTGGTACAAGTAGTGTTAGTCAGATAGCTGCTCTAGCAGCTTATGAAGGTGATCAAGGATGTGTCGAAGATTTCCGCAAGGCTTTTCAGCGTCGTCGTGATTTAATAGTTTCTCTGGCGAAGGAGGTTCTAGGATTGGAGGTAAACGTTCCTGAAGGGGCTTTCTATTTATTTCCTAAGTGCTCAAGTTACTTTGGTAAGACTGACGGAAAGCATGTAATTAATAATTCAACGGATTTTGCTTTGTATCTTCTCGAAGAAGGTCATGTAGCGACAGTCGCAGGTGATGCATTTGGTTCGCCTGATTATTTTCGTATGAGTTATGCGACCAGTGACGACAATATCATTGAAGCTCTTTCACGCATAAAGGAGGTCTTGTTGAAACTGAAATAGTAATTGATTAAATCGTAAGAAAGCAAGGTTAGAAACTATATAACTATAATTGTTAAATGTTATTAATCGTAGTTTTAGTTCCTCATTAATTGTTATCTTTGCGGAAATAAGATGATGCTGTGACACGTATCTAATGGCATTGTCTCACACAAACAATTAAAAATCAGAAAGATATTAACAATTTAATTCATTAATAACTAAAAATTAAAATTTCATCAAATTATGGCAACTACACAACAAAAAGCAGCCCCAAAGAAGAAATCTGAGGGCTTCACAGGAGTTAGAGGTGCATTCTGGGTTATCGTCGTTTGCGCTATCGTTGCATTCACATTGTTCTACACATGGTTCAATAACCCAATGCACTTCCAAGATGGAGCAGCACGTGAAAACCCAGCAGACGTTTGGGGTACTATCTTTAAGGGTGGTGTCGTCGTTCCTGTAATCCACACTCTCTTACTCTCAGTACTTGCTATGTCTATTGAGCGTTGGATGGCTTTGAAGACAGCATTTGGTAAGGGTTCTCTTCCAAAGTTCGTAGCAAACATTAAGGCTGCTCTTAATGCTAATGATCTTGCAAAGGCTAATCAGCTTTGCGATCAGCAGAAGGGTTCTGTTGCAAACGTCGTTAAGGCATCTTTGAATGCTTATAAGGACATGGAAACAGGTGCTAATGCTAATCTTAAGAAGGCACAGAAGGTTGCAAAGATTCAGCAGGCTCATGAGGAGGCAACTCAGCTTGAGATGCCAGTTCTTACAATGAACCTCCCTATCCTCGCAACGATGGTTACACTTGGTACTCTTACTGGTCTTCTCGGTACTGTAACTGGTATGATCAAGTCTTTCTCTGCTTTGTCTGCAGGTGGTGGCGCTGACTCTGCTGCTCTTTCTGCTGGTATTTCTGAGGCGTTGATCAATACAGCATTCGGTATTGGTACATCATGGTGTGCAGTAGTTTCTTACAACTTCTTCTCTAATAAGGTTGATAAGTTGACTTATGCCCTCGACGAGGTTGGTTATTCTATCGCTCAGACATACGAAGCAAACCACACAGACGAGGCTTAATTTTTGCTAACCCTTTAAATATTTATCACTATGGGTAAAGTAAAAATTAAGAAGAGCGACGTTTGGATCGATATGACGCCTATGTCAGACGTTATGACCCTGTTGCTTACCTTCTTCATGTTGACTTCTACATTCGTTAAGAATGAGCCAGTGAAGGTAAATACTCCAGGATCTGTATCTGAGATGAAGGTGCCAGAGAACGGCGTCCTAACTATTCTCGTTAGTCCTCAAAAAGGACCTAATGGAACACCAACTGGCGAAGGCCAAGTGTTTATGAGCTACGATAATACAAATGAGCTTGGTCAGATTATAGACCAAATGGCACCAGATTTGACTCCTAAGATGAAGAAAACATTCATGGCAGAGTCTACATTTGGTACTCCACTTGATAAGTTGGCTGCATATCTTTCTAAGCCTGCAGCTGAGCGTAGCAAAGAGCTCCCGAAGATGGGAATCCCTCTCGATAGTATCCAGGGACAGGAGATGACAGAATTTCAGCAGTGGGTTAACGCAGCCCGCCAGGTGAATCCCAAAGTTAGACTTGCTATCAAGTCTGATGGAAACTCTCCTTATGGAACGGTTAAGAAGGTAATGAGCGAACTCCAAGATATGGATGAGAGCCATTACTACATGATCACACAGTTGGACGCTAAAAAGGCTGCTCAGGCAGCTGGTAAGTAAAAGGAGGTCTAAGACATGGATATGATGGAAACAGGAAAAAGCGGAGGCGGTAAGCAGAAGAAGATGACTGTACGCGTAGACTTTACGCCTATGGTGGATATGCTTATGTTGCTTATAACCTTCTTCATGCTTTGTACCTCACTTAGCAAGCCTTCAACTATGGAGTTGACTATGCCAAGTAATGATAAGATTCAGGATGATACCAAGAAGAATGAGGCCAAAGAGTCACACTCTATTACGATTTACATTGCCGATGGGGACAAGATTTTCTATGGTAATGGTAAACCAGAGTATGATAACGCAAATTGGCTGCATGCTGCTGATTGGAGCAATACTTCTAAGGGTATCCGATACGTTCTCCAGCATAAGCAAGTAGGTGATCCTTCAACAGGTGAGGCTATTTCACTCCCATATCAAGATATGGAGATTGCTGTGAAAGAATTGGATCGTAAGAAAGCTGCGAACCCAGCTGCTTATCCAGATAGTGTTTATCAGTCTGAGATTGCTCAAATAAAGGGTGGTATGATTAATGGCAAGAAGGTATCTACAATGACTGTTATTATCAAACCAACTGATAAAGCTTCTTATCGTCATTTGGTTGACATCCTCGATGAAATGCAGATTTCATACATTGGAACTTACGTCATTGACAAGCTGACAGACCAAGACAAGGCTCTCTTAGCCAAGAAGGGTATTAAGGCTTAATCACTGATTCGTAAACAATTAAAGAAAGAAGAACAATGGCAAAAATAGATCTATACGATCCTAAATGGGTCGAGATGGTGTTCGCTGAAAAGAATAAGGAATACGGTGCATATAAGCTTCGTAAGTCTGTTTCACAGCGTAATATCAAAGCATTAGCTATTCTGCTTATTGCTGCATTCCTCGGTGGTGGTTACTTAGCATACCAGATCAAGAAGCACAATGATGACTTAGAAGCTCAACGTGCATATGCAGCTAAGATGGAATTAGCTGCTCTTGAGGCAGCAAAGAAGGAGCAAGCTGAACGTAAGAAACAGCAGAAACAGCCAGAGCCAAAGAAAATTGAACCTGAAAAGGTAGTTCCTGAGACTCGTGCTACTGTTAAGTTTACAGCCCCTGTCATCAAGGATGATAAGGATGTAAAGGAAGAGATGCCACCTATGGTCAAGATGAATAAGGAGACCAAAGCTGTCGGTGTTGAGACGAAGGAAGGTACGGATAACCGTACTGAAACTGCAGCTCGTACAACCGTAGCTACTCCTGAGCAGATTGTGCCAAAGATTGAGAAACCTGTTGTTGAGGCTCCAAAACCAGAGCCAAAAGAAGAGGTTGAAAACAAGATCTTTACTGTGGCAGAGCAGATGCCTTCATTTAAGGGTAATGTTAATGCATGGTTGAGCTCTCACCTTCAGTACCCTGCAGTTGCTGCAGAGAATGGTATTCAAGGTCGTGTTATCGTTAAGTTCGTTGTAGGACGTGATGGTGGTGTTAGTCAAGCTCAGGTTGTTCGTGGCGTTGACCCATCACTCGATCGTGAAGCTCTTCGTGTTGTAAACAGCATGCCGAAGTGGAATCCAGGTATGAATAACGGCCAAGCTGCAAACGTTTGGTTCACTCTACCTATTACGTTCAAATTGCAGTAAAAGCAAATTATATGAAAAGATCCAAATTCTACATCATAGTAGGATTGATGCTTAGTCTTAGTTTTCTTCTGTCCTCTTGTGGACAGAAGAGAGCTAAAGACGGCAGAACTGATACACCGACGTCAGGGACGATTAAGTTCGCCTCTGACGAAAGTTTTAGTCCTATTATTGAGGAGCTGTTGCAGACGTATCAGTTCCGTTACCCACAAACCCACTTATTGCCTATATATACAGACGATAATACAGGTATGAAACTGATCCTCGATCAGAAGGTTAATCTCTTCTTTACCTCACATGCTTTGACAAAAGGAGAAGATGCTATATTACGAGGGAAAGGTCCTATTCCAGAAGTTTTTCCAATAGGATATGATGGAATTGCTTTCATTGTTAATCGTGCAAATAATGATTCATGTATGACGGTTAATGATGTGAAGAAGATTCTCAGCGGACAGATTGCAAATTGGAAGCAGTTGAATCCTAAGAATAATCAAGGTAATATTGAAGTTGTTTTTGACAATAAGGCTTCAGCTACTTTACATTATGTAGTCGACTCCATTTTAGGTGGAAAAAATATCAAGAGTGCGAACATTGTTGCAGCAAGCAATAGTAAGTCTGTTGTTGATTATGTTCATAAGACTCCCAATGCTATAGGTGTTATTGGTTCGAATTGGTTAAATGATCATCGAGACTCAACCAACACCACATTTAATAAGAATATAATTGTGGTTGGACTCTCAAAGGCGACCATAGCACAGCCAGGCAATAGTTGGCAACCCTATCAGGCTTATCTTTTAGATGGTAGATATCCGTTTGTTCGAACAATTTATGCTATTGTGGCTGATCCTCATAAGGCCTTGCCTTGGGCATTTGCAAACTTTGTGACTAATCCTATTGGTCAAAAGATTATTTTTAAAGCAGGTTTGCTTCCTTACCGTGGTCAGATAAACATCAGAGAAGTCGAAGTTAAGACTCAATAAATGGCTAAATTTTGATAGGAACTAAGCGATTGTTAGAAGTTAGGTGAATAATAAAAATTGCAGTTTGATTAGTTTTATGTTATTGTTAGGATGATTATCTTTTATTAGTTGTATAAATGTTATCATCTCTTATAAATGGTTATATTAATTTCTTATAAGCAATTTCACTTAAACCATATCGTTAAAAATACATCTTAAGGATAGATTTCATTCGTATTAAACATTTAAAAGAGAGAATTATGAAAACAAAGAAATATTTGGTAGCTGGAGCTTTGATGTTGGTTATGTCATCTCCAGCAATGGCACAGGAGTTTAATTATGCCGAGGCTTTAAAGCCTATTGTTGCTGCTCTTGAAGCAGCACCTAATGATCCAAAGGCTGCTAAGGATCTCATCAAGGAGTATCAGAAGACTTTCAAAAAGAATGAGGAAGCTATGGTTGCCTTGGGTAATGTTTACCTTTTACAGCACAATTATGATCAGGCATCAGCGATAGCACAGAGCGTGATTGATAATAAGAAGTTTAATGGCGCTTTGGCTTATATTCTTCGTGGTGATATTGCTGCTTTGAAGGATTCTGTTGGTAATGCAGGTGCAGCAGCAGCAGAATATCAGACTGCAATCAGCCTTGATCCACAGAATGTAACGGCTTATGAGCGTTATGCAAAGGTATATCGTCATGTGAATGCAAAGGTTGCTGTTGCAAAGTTGGAGGAACTTCGTAAAATAAAGCCAGATTATCCAGTTGAAGCTACCGCCGCAGAGATTATGCTTAATGATGGTAAGTATGCAGAGGCTTTGAAATGGTATAATATGGCTAATCCTGCCAACATGTCAGAAGATAACTTCTATAACTATGGTTTTGCTGCTTATATCACCAAAGATTATAGTAAAGCCTTGGATGTAGCAAAGCAAGGTCTAACTAAGTTCCCTGGTAGCGAATATCTCAGTCGTATTGCTATGATGGCTGCAGTTGAGTTAAAGGACTATCCACAAGCAGTTAACTTCGCAAATGCTGTGTTTGCAGGTAAGGGTAAGAAGGTTTCAAATGATTATGACATGTATGCGAAGGCTCTCTGTGGTAATAAGCAGTATGATGAAGCAATTGCAGCTGTTAATAAAGCTCTCGAACTTGATGCTAATAACCTAGAGCCAATGAAGACTCTTGCTGCAATCTATGTAGCTCAGGGCAATGATGATAAGGCTCTTGAAGTACAGCAGGATTATCTTTCAAAGAGTAAGAAAGCAACTAATAATGATTGGGCATCACTTGCCAATACTTATGTAACAAAGGCTGAAGGCATTACAGATCGTGCTGCGAAGAATGCTGTGTTAGCGAAGGCTTTTGATGTATATGAGCAGATGGTAACAAAGTTCCCATCAATCTCTGACTGGGTATGGTTGAATCAGGCAAATGTAGCCCAACTGATGAATGACCCTGATAAGGTCGCAGCTATCTACCAAAAAGTTGCTGCTTTCGAGGAAGCTAAGCCAAATCTTGATGAAGATAGTAAAGCTTATTTAGAAGGTGCTTACTATGGTCTTGGTTTCTACAACTCAAAGAAAGGCAATAAGGCAGCAGCTGACGAGTACTTCCAGAAGGTATTAAAGGTTAATCCAAACAATGAGAATGCAAAGAAAGCTTTAGGTATGTAATATCTGAAACAATCAATATCTATGAGGGCGATAGTCATTATGACTATTGCCCTTTTTCGATTTACTCTCTTTCAGAATAGTCTGTTTTATGTGTGAATCAACTTGTTGGGTAAGGCTTCATATACATTATTTGTGCTAGAGCATGAGTTTAAGTATTTTATATAAAACCCCTAATTTAGTTTTAATACTATTTGCTGTCACTTTTAAAATTTAAATTCATAATCCCTTTATCAGCTGGTTGTAAATAATAAAAGAATGATAGTAGTGAAGGCAAAATTACTTCTTTGCATATTACCTAACTCTTGTTTTTGTATAAGCCTTTGCTGGATTTAGTGCTATACCCAATATTTCTTTTAACCATATCGTTCTATGAAATGTTTATTATTTCTACCTTTTGTTTATGTTATATACGCATTTTGTAACTTCTTGATAAGTAGTACTTAGAATTGAAGATAAATTCTCTTATAAGAGAATTTGAATTGTCTTATAAGCGAATTAGAACTTTCTCAGCAGAGAATTGGATAACCTTACTATGTGTACGGAAATATTACCTAGGAATGAACGATTAGTATCCTTTCCTCCTAACGAACATCTAATGTAAGACAGTTGTAGCTATTATATGAATAGTCTTGCGATGTTTTCGTTTTTAAAACGCCTATTGCTAATCAAAATGTAAGGGATAATCTATTACCAATCTATCATGATTATTGGTTTTTGCAATGTAATTACAAAAGCCTATCACTATGTATTCTCATTAATTTTGTGTATCTTTGTGCTCGTTAGCAGATATTTACATATAAAAGAGAATAAGCACATTGAAAGCTGAAAAAAAGATTATTCCATGGGCATGGATACCTTCGCTCTATTTTGCTGAAGGGCTCCCTTACATAGCTGTGACTGTTTTATCAATCCAAGTCTATATGCAGTTAGGCTTGTCAGATGCCGAAGTAACATTCTATACTTCATGGCTATATCTTCCCTGGGTCATCAAACCTTTGTGGAGTCCTTTCCTCGATTTGATTAAGACGAAACGTTGGTGGATAGTCGTTATGCAGCTCCTTATTGGTGCAGCCTTTGCTGGAGTAGCCTTCACCGTGAATACATCTTTATGGTTACAAGGCTCTATCTGCTTCTTTTGGTTATTGGCTTTCAGTAGTGCAACACACGATGTTGCAGCTGATGGGTTCTATATGATGGGACTTAATCAGCACGATCAAGCCTTCTTTGTGGGTATTCGTTCAACTTTCTATCGCATTTCTATGGTTGTTGGGAAGGGTGGGTTGATAGCCTTAGCAGGCCTTTTACATAAGATGATGGGCATTCAACTTTCATGGGCATTAGTCTTTTATGGTCTTACAGCATTGTTTATTGGTCTTTCATTGTACCATCGTTTTATTCTGCCAAACCCATCAGAAGATGCAAATAAAGTCAGTGTTTCAAAGTCCCAACTCCTTTTAGATTTTGGTCGCACGTTTATTTCCTTCATTCGAAAAGACCAATCGTTAATAACGATAGCCTTCCTTCTTCTCTTTCGATTGCCAGAAGCCTTAATTACTCCCATCTCTCAGATATTCTTGCAAGCCCCAGTTGCTAAGGGAGGGTTAGCATTATCAGAGATAGAATTTGGTACGGTGAATGGTATTGTAGGTGTTTTTGGACTTCTATTAGGTGGTATCATAGGTGGAATGATGATTAGTCGTGATGGGTTGAAACGCTGGTTGTGGCCAATGACAGCAGCGATCACATTACCTAATATTGCTTATGTTTATTTGGCTTACATACTCCCAGATAGCGTCGTAGCTATTAGTATCGCTGTATTTATCGAGAATTTTGGTTATGGCTTTGGCTTTAGTGCTTACATGCTATTCATGATTTATTTCAGTCAAGGTGAACACAAGACTAGTCATTACGCTTTGTGTACAGGCTTCATGGCGCTTTCCATGATGATACCAGGACTATTTGCTGGAGCCTTAGCAGAGGCTGTTGGCTATCGTTGGTTCTTTGTTATAGTGATGATTGTCTGCGTATTCCCATTCCTTGTAGCCCATCAACTGCGCATCGAAGGGAACTTTGGCAAGAAAGAGTAAGGGAATAATTGAATGTTAACATAAGGCTATTTTCCCAAGAAATACTAAGTCCTATGTTATGCTGTCAATGCTTAATTCCTGAAGAATTCGGCTCATGATAAGGGGTGTTATCCACTCCTATCACTTTTAATAGGCTGTCGGTTGTATAATACTTAAGTAATGTTTTAATATCCCACTAATGCTCTCAAAATCAGCTTTCTATCATCAGTAATTTGGGTTCAAACTATCTTCTGTTTTTGAATTATGTATCTAAACAAAACAAGTAGACGCCCTTCTTGATATGAAGAGAGCCTCTTTTCACATCAAAGAAACGCTCTTTTCAAATTGAAGAAAGGCTTTCCTCTTTTTTATTTCTTGGTACATTGTTAACGAGATATTGCTTTGTTACATATGAACTCATCCCTTGCTTCTTTATATTTTGGCTATTATTAGAAACTTCTTCTCCTTAGTATAAACCTCATTTGTTGTTCTGTTATTTTCTATAAGATGGTATCTTTTCTTACTTATGTGCATTATTTTGATAGATACAAATCAATATTAAAGCGTGTGGATAGGTGTAAAGTTGCTGTTACTAAGCTTACCCAATAGAATCTCCATCAATCTTGGAAGTGCATATTCTACAATCTTTTCTGTAGGAACCCATATAAAGTCAGCAGGCAGAGTGGGGCGTTCTTGTGGTGCCCAATAATATAGATTTGTAAAAAGAACTTGGTGGGTAAGAACGTGTTTCACGTCTTTACAAACTTCTATAGCATTCTTTTTCCAATCCTTCTCAGTCTGTTTTGTGAGATGACATGCCTGTGGTAGTTCCCAAAGTCCTTGCCATATATCTCCCGCGCCACGCTGATGCAAAGCTATCTCATTATTATATTGGATGTAAAGATAGGTCAATTTACGCTCTTTTTGTTTAATCGTCTTACTTTTAACAGGTAATAATTGAATACGCTGTTCACGATAAGCAACGCAAGACTCACATAAGGGACAAACTGCGCAATGAGGGGAAGTTGGCGTACATTGAATGGCTCCAAAGTCCATGATGGCTTGGTTATATCTTGCTGAATTCTGTGTTGGCAAGAGTGATTGTGCTAGCTCTTGAAACTCCTTCTTTCCCGATGTCGTGTCTATAGGAGTGTCGATACCTTTAAATCGAGCAAGTACCCGATAAACATTCCCATCCACTACTGCCACCGCTTCATCAAAGGCGAAGGAGGCAATAGCAGCAGCGGTATATTCTCCCACACCCTTTAGTTCCTTTAGTTCTTTGGAAGTTTTTGGAAATCCCTTTCTATCGACCACTTGTTGAGCTGCTTTATGTAGATTTCTTGCACGTGAGTAGTAACCTAATCCTTGCCAAGCCTTTAGAACCTCGTCCTCAGAAGCATTAGCTAAGTCGTTGACAGTAGGCCATTGTTGTATGAAACGATGCCAATATGCCATACCCTGTGCTATGCGAGTCTGTTGTAAGATGACCTCACTAAGCCATATCGCATAGGCATCTTTTGTCTCGCGCCATGGTAATGGGCGCTCGTTATTATCGAACCAAAGTAATAGAGATGATGCAAAATTCATGAAGCAAAGGTAGTTAAAAAGTAGAAAAAGAATGAAAACAAATAAGATCATTTGTTGTTATCTTCATTATTATTTTCTACTTTTGTCCCATTAAGTAGTGATAAATTAGAGGTTATAAAGATGAAGCGAAATATTAAAACTATGCTTATGGGTGTAGCAATAGTTGCTGCAACGATATCCGTTAGTTCCTGTTCTACACGTGAGTCAGCTATTAATGACTTACAGAACTTCTCGTATGAATTGCGTGATAATAGCCAATACTATACAGCAAAGAAATGGAAGAAAGCTGTTAACAAATTTGGTAAGATTCGTCGTAGAATAGCCCGTCATGACTATACTGTGGCTGAACGTCAGCGTATAGGAAAGCTCGAAGGTGATTGTGCTCGTTATATGGCAAAGGGTGCAAAAGATGGCGTCTTGGATCAGATACTAGGGATTGGAAGTGAGATCCAAGGTATTTTAGATGCCATTGGTATCAAACGTTAGAGGTAGTTAAAAGCGGTAGACTAGTAGCTAATTTGATATTACACAATTAGTTGATAGGTTTTAGTTTTTTTTGAGATAAAATGTTGCTTAGTCGCTTATAACTTAGTAACTTTGCAATTCAAATCCATAAAATGTTTTACAATGGCTGGTACAAAACAAATCAAGACTGCGCTTATCTCGGTCTTTCATAAGGATGGGCTTGAGGATTTACTCAAGAAGTTAAATGCCGAAGGGGTTAAGTTTCTTAGTACTGGAGGTACACAAGAATTTATAGAGTCACTAGGTTATGAATGTAAGAAGGTAGAAAATGTTACTTCTTATCCATCCATCCTTGGTGGTCGTGTAAAGACGTTACATCCGAAAGTCTTTGGTGGTATTTTGGCACGTCGTGATAATGAAGGTGACCAGAAGCAGATGGCAGAATATGATATTCCTGCAATCGATTTAGTTATTGTAGACTTGTATCCTTTTGAACAGACAGTTGCTAGTGGAGCTAGTCCAGAGGATATTATTGAGAAGATAGACATTGGCGGAATCTCTTTAATTCGTGCTGGTGCAAAGAACTTCAAAGATGTAGTCATCATTCCAAGTAAGGCTGAATATCCTGTGTTGTTACAGGTACTCAATACGAAAGGAGCACAAACAGATGTGGAAGACAGAAAGATGTTTGCAGAGCGTGCCTTTGGTGTTAGTAGTCATTACGATACGGCTATTCACTCTTGGTTCGTTGCTGAGTAAACATATAAGAGTCGCTTTTTAAGAGAGGAACTTCTTGACAAGAAGGAATACTCTAAATAGAAATATACACTTACAAAACATATATTAATGGGATTATTTTCATTTATCCAGGAGATTGCTATGGACCTGGGAACGGCCAACACAATCATTATCAGTGATGACAAGATTGTGGTAGATGAGCCGTCAGTCGTAGCTTTGGATCGTCGTGCAGATAAGATGATTGCGGTTGGTGGAGACGCAAAGATGATGTACGAGAAAGAGCACCCTAACATCCGTACTATTCGACCTCTACGTGATGGAGTTATCGCTGATTTTACTGCTTGTGAGCAAATGATGCGTGGCTTGATAAAGATGGTTCATAGTGGTAACCGATTCTTCTCTCCATCATTAAGGATGGTAATTGGCGTTCCATCTGGGTCCACAGAAGTTGAGTTGCGTGCTGTTCGTGACTCTGCAGAACATGCAGATGGACGTGATGTTTATCTAATCTTTGAACCAATGGCTGCCGCTCTTGGTATGGGATTAGATGTAGAAGCTCCAGAGGGAAACATGATTGTTGATATCGGTGGTGGTAGTACAGAGATTGCCGTTATATCATTAGGTGGTATCGTTTGCAATAACTCTATTCGTGTTGCAGGCGATGACCTCACAGCTGATATACAGGAATATATGAGTCGTCAACATAATGTGAAGGTCAGTGAACGTATGGCAGAACGTATCAAACTTCATGTTGGTTCAGCCCTTACAGATCTAGGGGATGAGGCGCCAGAAGACTACATAGTGCATGGTCCTAATCGTATTACAGCTCTCCCAATGGAGGTTCCTGTATGTTATCAAGAGATTGCACATTGTCTTGATAAGACTGTTGCTAAGATAGAGAATGCAGTTCTTTCAGCATTGGAGAATACACCACCAGAGCTTTATGCAGATATTGTTAAGAACGGTATTTACCTTAGTGGTGGTGGTGCATTACTACGTGGTATCGATAAGCGACTTACTGATAAGATTAACATTCCATTCCATATTGCCGAAGACCCATTGCACAGTGTTGCTAAGGGAGCAGGCATTGCATTGAAGAACGTAGATCGTTTCTCGTTCTTAATGAGATAACAATCATCGTTCATGCACAATCTGACAGAGTTCCTTGCTAGGTACAAGCATTGGTTCTTGTTCGTTGCCCTGGAAGTCTTGAGTATGGTTCTTTTGTTCCGATTCAATGACTATCAGGGCAGTGTGTGGTTCACATCTGCCAACTATGTTGCTGGTTTAGCGTATGAGGCGAGTTCGAAGGTTACGTCCTATCTTACTATGGGTGAGGTGAATGAAAGACTGACTAAACGCAACTTGGAGTTAGAACATCAAGTACGTGAACTATCCTCTCAACTTTATGATAAGACGAGAGATTCAACCTTCTTACGTGGTCAGTATCGTTTCCTTTCAAAGTTCCGTCTGATACAAGCAAAGGTTGTTTCCAATAGTCTGGATAGACCAGATAACTTTATTACAATAAATAAAGGAACATGGGATGGTGTTAGAAAGGATATGGGAGTAGCCTGTGGTAATGGTGTTGTGGGTATTGTCTATATGGCTGGTATTCATTATGCTGTAGTAATTCCTGTGCTTAACTCCAAGTCGAATATTAGCTGTTCTATTCAGGGAAGAGACTACTTTGGGTATCTCCATTGGAATGGTGGCGCAACAGATATGGCTTATCTTGATGATGTCCCACGTCATGCTAAATTTAAGTTAGGCGATCGTATTGTAACGAGTGGTTACTCTTCTGTGTTCCCCGCAGGCGTGTTAGTCGGTAAGATAAAGCATGTCTATAATTCTGAGGATGGACTTTCTTATCGTCTAGCCATAGAGTTGTCAACCGATTTCGGAAACCTTCGTGATGTTTGTGTCATCGATGATGCATCCATTAGAGAGCAGCGACAGGTTATCAAAGCAGCACAAGATTCTATCAAGCCAATAGAGGAGCAGAATGCGAACCAAGGTGAGTAAGGTATAGAAACGAGTTTTTATTTGATGTAAAGTAGGACTTCCGTGTGGGAAAGAAACCATCTGGCAGTTCTTTTATATAATAAGGTAAGAGAGAATGAATGTAGATTTCTTAAAACGATTACTATGGTTTTTGGTGCTAATAGTAGCACAGGTGTTTGTTCTTAACCACATCCATCTGTTTGCTGTTGCCACACCATTACTATATGTATATTTCGTTCTCTTATTCCCACGTAACTATCCCCAGTGGGCTATATTGTTGTGGGGCTTTTTGATGGGAGTTATCATAGATACATTCTCCAATACGCCAGGTGTAGCCTCCGGTGCGCTTACCTTCATTGCAGCTTTACAACCTTTTATACTTCAACCATTCATTCCTAGGGATAGTAGTGATGACTTTCAGCCAGGAATGGATACATTAGGAGTGCCCCAATATACGTGGTATGCGGCTATCCTAACGTTTATCTATAATGTTGTGTTCTTCTCTTTAGAGATGTTCAGCTTCTTTAATGTGTTAGAGTGGTTAGAATGTATTGGGGGGAGTTCATTGCTTACATTGATTCTAATCCTTGTTATTGAGAACGTAAGGAGGCGTTAGAAGGATGAAGAATTATGATCTTGAGAAACGTCGCTTAGTGCTTAGTGCAGTTGCAATAGGCATAGTTGTGATTTATGTTCTCCGACTTTTTGCTCTTCAGATAGCAAGTGACGACTATAGAAAGAGTGCCGACTCAAATGCTTTCCTAAAGAAGATTGAGTTCCCATCACGTGGTACTATCACAGATAGGAATGGTAAGCTGTTGGTATATAACCAGCCAGCTTATGACATCATGGTGGTTACTAATGAGATGGCAGGTCATCTTGATACACTCGACTTCTGTAATGCTTTAGGTATAACGAAGGCAGACTTCCTAAAGCGCCTACACGATATTAAGGATAGAAACAAGAACCCTGGTTACTCAAGATTCACCCAACAACTCTTCATGAGTCAGCTGAGTGATAAGGAATTTAGTGCTTTCCAAGAAAAGCTCTATCGCTTTCCTGGCTTCTATATACAGAAGAGAAGTGTCAGACAATATCAACGTCCTATAGCAGCACATGTGCTTGGTGACGTGGCAGAAGTTAGTCAGAGTGATATTGAAGAAGACGATTATTACCAGCCTGGAGACTATATAGGTAAGATGGGTATAGAGCGTGAGTACGAACAAGATCTACGTGGTCGAAAGGGGGTACAGATACTCTTGCGAGATGCTCATGGTCAGATACAAGGACGTTATAAGAATGGTGAGTATGACCAAAGACCACAGCCAGGTCGCGACCTTCAACTAGGACTTGATGCCGACTTACAGGCCTTAGGTGAACGCTTAATGGAAGGTAAACTTGGTGCTATAGTAGCGATTGAACCCAAGACGGGTCAAGTGCTCGCAATGGTCTCCTCACCAACCTTTAATCCCAGTATGATGATTGGTAAGTTACGTGGTAAGTATCAACGCGATTTGACGCTAGACCCTGCTAAACCCTTACTCAATCGTGCAATCATGGGTCAATATCCACCTGGTTCTACCTTTAAGACTAGCCAGGCGGTTACTTACTACACCGAGGGAATCATCAATGATTCGACTCGTTATGTTTGTAACCATGGTTTTAACTTTAAGGGCTTACATGTAGGTTGTCACTCACATGCATCACCTTTAGCACTTGTACCAGCCATCAGTACATCCTGTAATGGCTACTTCTGTTGGGGACTTTACCACATGCTGTCCAATAGAAAGAAGTATAAAACGCTTGATGATGCTATGACTGTATGGCGAAACTACATGGTATCCATGGGATTCGGGTATAAGTTAGGCATTGATCTTCCCGGTGAGAAGCGTGGTATGATACCGAATGCGCAGTTCTATGATCATGCCTTCAAAACATGGAATCCATTATCAGTTATCTCTATCTCTATCGGTCAAGGAGAGGTCAACTTGACCCCATTGCAGATAGCAAATCTTGGTGCAACGATAGCTAATCGAGGCTATTATGTTACGCCACACATTGTTCGTCATATTGAAGGAAAGAAACTTGATAAGAAGTATTTGGAGCACCATCGCACCAAAGGAAGTGTTAAATCTTATCAAGAAGTCATAGCTGGTATGATGTCATCAGTACGTGGTGGTACCTGTGCGCATGCTGTTCACCCTGGCTACTCACTTGCAGGTAAGACGGGTACTGCGCAGAACCGAGGACGAGATCACTCTGTCTTCATGGGCTTTGCACCTGTTGATACACCCAAAATTGCCATTGCTGTCTATGTAGAAAATGGTGGCTTTGGTGCCGACTATGGTGTTCCTATTGGTTCTTTGATGATAGAGCAATATATCAATGGTAAGTTAACACCAGGTGACGCAGCTAGAGCTGACGCCCTTCAGAAGCGTCATATCTCTTATCCTTTCAAGCGTCCTTTGTCTCGAGCAGACTCTCTTCGCCTTGATTCTATCAAACGCGTTAATCAGATAAAGGACTCTTTAAAGATGGTAAACCAGAAGTTAGAGGCGGCAGAAGCTGCTAAACTCAAGGAAGCCCAACAGCAAAAAGAGGCTGAGGAGAAGGAGAAGAAGAAG
Organism: Prevotella sp. 20925_1_30; assembly: GCF_041433025.1. Classification (NCBI taxonomy): domain Bacteria; kingdom Pseudomonadati; phylum Bacteroidota; class Bacteroidia; order Bacteroidales; family Prevotellaceae; genus Prevotella; species Prevotella sp. 20925_1_30. The sequence continues at coordinate 105,304 of NZ_JAPWAR010000002.1, forward strand.
CAACCACAGAACGAGCCTGCTATAAAGGTGGAGCCTGAAGAGTTGATAAAGACCGAGAAGAAGGGGAAAGACAAGGATAAAGATAAGTCTGATAAGGGCAAGGAGAAGCTGCGTGAAAAGGAACGGGACAAAGCTAAGGAGTCTAAAGAAGCACGCAAAGAGAGTAAGGATAATAATAAAGATAAGCAACAGAAGAGTAAAGATAATAAAGCGAAAGACAAGCCAAAGATAAAGTCCAATGACCAAGATAAGGCTAAGTCGAATCGTAAGGAGAATATAAATCGTGGCAAGTAATTATTCAACAGATAAGCAACCGGGCGTTCTTCGTTCACTAGACTGGTGGACAATCGCTATCTATATAGCATTACTTAGCTTCGGCTGGGTGAGTGTTTGCGGTGCCAGTTATACTTATGGCGACACCGAGATATTCTCTCTTGCCAGTCGTTCGGGTATGCAAATAGTATGGATAGGGACTTCCATCTGTTTAGGCTTTATACTCCTTATGATGGACGACCGCTTCTATGATACCTTTGCCTACGTCATTTATGGGCTCTTGGTATTGCTACTCTTTGCCACAATCTTCAATCCACACTCCATTAAAGGATCACGGTCATGGATTGTTATGGGACCTTTGCGGTTGCAACCAGCCGAGTTTGCTAAGTTTGCCACAGCTTTAGCAATAGCCAAGTTTATGTCTGCTTACGGCTTTACTATCCATAACTGGAAACACTTTGCAGGTGCTTGTGGCATAATCTTCTTACCCATGTTATGTATTGTTGGGCAGCGTGAGACAGGCTCTGCACTTGTTTATCTGTCTTTCTTCCTCATGTTGTATCGTGAAGGAATGCCTGGCTCTTTCCTCTTCATGGGCTTAGCAATGGTCATATACTTCGTTGTTGGAATTAAATATGAGGAGGTTTTGCTATGGGATACACCAACGTCTGTAGGTAAGTTTGTCGTATTGTTGCTGGTTCAAATATTCTCTTCGGTGATGGTATGGGTATATGTTAATGATAAGCGGAAGACTCGTTTATTACTTACATACATCTTCGGTATGACAGGTTTGGCTCTCCTTTTCTCTGAGTTTGTTATTCCTTTCGATATTGTTTGGGTACAGCTGGTTCTGTCGGCATGTGTGATTGGGTATTTGATATACAATGCAATGAATACACGCTTTGCCCATTACTTCTATATAGCTTTGTTTGCTCTGGGCTCAATCGCCTTTTTCTATTCAGCTGATTACGTGCTGAACGATGTGATGCAACCCCACCAACGTGTGCGTATCAATGTTCTTTTAGGGCTAGATGAGGACTTGGCGGGTGCTGGATACAATGTGCATCAAAGTGAGATAGCCATTGGTTCGGGTGGATTACAGGGCAAAGGCTTTCTAAATGGTACTCAAACGAAGTTGAAGTTCGTACCAGAACAAGACACAGACTTCATCTTCTGCACCGTAGGAGAGGAGGAGGGCTTCCTCGGTTCAGCGTCTGTTCTGGTGTTATTCCTATGTCTTATCCTTCGACTAATGTACTTAGCCGACCGTCAACCATTCAAGTTTGGACGTGTATATGGCTATTGTGTCGCAGGAATCTTCCTTTTCCATTTGTTCATCAACATAGGAATGGTGCTTGGATTAACGCCTGTTATTGGTATTCCACTGCCTTTCTTTAGTTATGGTGGTTCGTCACTATGGGGCTTTACATTACTTCTTTTCATCTTCCTTCGTATAGATGCTGGACGTAATTTGATACGTCAGTAGAAGGGAGAAGAAACCTCATCAAGCCCCTTCTAAAGCCTCACCCCCGTCCCCTCTCCGAATGGAGAGGGGAGTAGATAGCATTATTTGCATACGAAGACAGTATCATAAAGTAGGGACAGACGCCCTCGTCTGTCCGGTCTAACCTCCTTACTTCTTTGTGAAAAACATCTTCCTATGCGGACAGACGAGGGCGTCTGTCCCTACATTGTGGCAATATCATTGATTAAAGGAACGCTCTTCTCTAATTGAGAAGGGCGTTCCTTCGTATCGAAGAGAGGCTTTCCTTGCATCAAAGAAACGCCCTCGTGTAATTCAAAATTCAAAGTTCATAATTCAAAATTATGATTACTTCGAGTTGATGAGTTGACTGGTAGACAAGTAAACGACTTGTTTGTTCTGTGGGAAATGGTACTATCTACTCCCCTCTCCATTCGGAGAGGGGGTGGGGGTGAGGCTTTTGGAGGGATAGTAGAGGCTACCTTCTCTGCAATCTCAAGCCTATGTCACTAATACCAGGAATACTATTTCTGCTCATGACATGGTGTATGGTAATGTGTAGAGAATCGTTCCTATTTAGTTGGAAAGACGCTATGTGCTGGCGAATCTCCGTATTACTGATACCATCTTGACCTGCTAGCATACCCTTATCGGTGATAATCTCACAATGAACAGTGTCTCTTATCACCTTTTCCTGCTTCTTCTTATGCTTGTAATTGATGATCGTCGACTCCACGATTAGGCTCACACTGCGATAAGGAAAAGTTTGCGAAGCGCGAAGCCCAAGGCTTAGCTTATAATTACCTTCCCACTGCCTTGGTAAGTTGAAGGTAAGAGTATCATTACGTTCCCAGCCCTTTACCGATACACTTTCATAGTGGTCATAGGTGCGTGGATCGTTACATGAAGTGGTACTCATGCCCCATAGCACGAGTACCACTATATATATAAAGGTGAAAACCTTCATCCTCATTCCTGTGTTCTTTGCGTTTGTTGAGGCTTCTTGTCCTCTTGTTTCTTGTTTTGTGTTACGCCATCTTCCTGCTTTTGGGGCTGTTTTCGCACGTTATTCTGCTTGCGATTACCATTCTGTTGATAGCGGTTTTTGTCGTTATTCTGGCGTTGGTTGTCTTGTGGGTTACGCTGGTTGCGATTGTTATCACGCTGTGGGCGTCCTCCTTGTTGCGGGTTGTTATTGCGTTGTTGATTCCCCTTTTTGCGCTTCTTTGCCTTGTCGAAACGACTGAGGTCGGCTCCTGCAAGCAAGTCAGCAGACTTCTTTGCAGGCTTAGCTTTACCATCCTCAAGCAACGAGAGAGGTTTTTCTCCACGCTTATTCATCTCTATGATCTCCTTAGCACGAGCCGCACTGATTATCTCAAGGTTTGCTCCTAGATTCTTATCAGTAGAGTAAGTGCATTGACCACTTAGTATATCCGTCTTGAAGAGATGGTACTCACCATCCATAGTCTCCAACAATACCTCCTTACTTGGTAGCTTTCTGCTAGCTTCCATATACTGGTCAACCTCGTAGTTGAGGCAGCACTTGAGCTTAGCACACATTCCGGCGAGCTTAGTTGGGTTCGGAGAGATGTCTTGAATACGTGCTGCTGTGGTGGAGACACTCGAGAAGTTCTTCATCCAAGTAGCACAGCAAAGCTCTCTTCCACATGGACCTGTACCGCCAATGCGCCCTGCTTCCTGTCGAGCACCAATCTGTTTCATCTCAATACGGACGTGGAAAGCAGCTGCAAGATCCTTTATGAGCTGTCTAAAGTCAACTCGTTCGTCTGCAATGTAATAGAAGATTGCCTTGTTGCCATCGCCTTGGTATTCCACATCACCAATCTTCATCTTCAGTCCCAAGCCCTTAGCTATCTGCCTACTCTCTATCATTGTTCGGTGCTCACGGGCTTTTGCCTCATGATACTTCTGCATATCGACTTCTTTAGCCAATCGATATACTCGCTTGATATCATCGGGTGACTTGACCGCTGTCGACTTCTTTATCTGTAGCTTAACGAGCCTACCTGTCAATGTAACGACGCCTATGTCGTGTCCAGGATTTGCTTCGACAGCAACTACATCACCTTTCTTTAGGTCTAAGTTGTTGACGTTATGATAGTAACCCTTGCGTGTGTTCTTGAATTGAACCTCAACAAGATCGGTCGTCTGGTTGTTCCCTGGAACATCAGCTAACCAATCGTATGTGTTAAGTTGACGATCTTGTCTGCCACAACCTTTATGACATAAGCCTCGATCGCAGCCGTGCCAGACCTTGAATTTCATATCTTTATAGTCCATTGAAATCTATCTATTTGTTTTCTTTTTGGCATTTCTGCCTATATATATTGTTGATTGTATCTCTTTTGTTGGTGGGTTTTCTCACTTCTTGAGCAGCAATACAATGAGCTTTAGAGCTACATCATAAAAGACTACCTTAGCGTTTGCGTTCTGTCCAATATCACGATTGGCACGTTCGAAGAGTTCGTTAATTTCTATCACATTTGCCTCATTGATGAAACGAGCAAAGTTCTTGGCGAAGTTCTCCTCTTCGATTGTCATATAGTTAAGTTCAGCATTTCTGAAGTTGAAGATGAAGTTTTCTCGCACTTGCTGTTGGAAGTAAACGAGCATACGACGCTCCTTCTCACGACCATAACCAGCAACTACTTCACTCCAGCGCTTGAGGTCTTTGACGTTACGAAGGTAACATAAGCGCATAAGCATTTGGAACATATTGAGGAACTCACGGTTCTCGTTGCTCGTATCGAGGGTCTCTAAGGCTTTGAGCCAACTGCCATGTGCGATATGTGCAATGCGTTGTGCAGCATCAGGTTCTATCCCCCTTTTATGGATAAGAGCCTGTTCTATGGCATTGTCATCAATGCGCTTCACATCAATTCGCTGTGTTCTACTGATAATAGTCTCTAGTAACTTCTCTGGTTCCTCGCATACCATGAGGAAGATAGTGCCCTGCGGTGGCTCCTCCAAGAGCTTTAGTAGTTTGTTGGCAGAGGTGAGATTCATGCGTTCCGGACGCCAGATGATGGACACCTTATAGCCTCCTTGACTTGATTTTAAGGCTAGAACACGTGATAACTCATCGCTCTCAGCACCTGTAATAATCGCCTGCTGCGTTGTAGCACCCATCTGTTTCATCCATTGAGCCATAGTGAAATAGGCGCCACGCATGATGAGTTCGTGCCATTCCTTTGCGAAGTCAGCGCTTACGGGTTGGTGGTCTCCACTCATACTGGGCAACTTTATGGTTGGAAAAGAGAAGTGTAAATCAGGATGTTCCCACTTCCGAAGCATGGCAATAGCGTTTGAGATGAGTGGAGAGGCAGTGTTATCGACCTCTTCGCCAGCAAGGAGATAGTTGGCAAAAGCCATTGCGAGTGCCATTTTCCCTACTCCTTCTGGACCACAGAAGAGCATTGCATGGGGCACACGATCCTCTTTTATCATCTGTAGGAGGCGTTGTTTCGTAGCCTCTTGACCTATTACATCAGAAAAGTTCATCCTCTCTTTATCTTTATTTGCTTGATGTTCTGTTATTGAGAAAAGCTTTATTTCAAGAGTCGGCTGACCACTTCATGCACACTCTTTACGGCTGATACCATATAGAAGTGTACGTTATTGAAACCATGCGCATAGAGTTCCTTCACCTGTTGAGTAGCCCATTCTATACCGAGCTGACGTGCCTCTTCGTCCGTCTTACATTCTTTTGCAAGACTAGCAAGCTCTTCTGGAATATCACAATGGAACGTCTTTGGAACCATTGTAAGCTGTGATAGCTTTGCAAAAGGCTTGATTCCTGGCACGATGGGGATGGTAATACCAATGCTTCTAGCGCGCTCTACGAAATCAAAGAACTTCTTGTTATCATAGAATAATTGCGTGACAGCAAACGTAGCACCCAACTCCTGTTTCTGTTTCAAGTATCTTAAATCCTCTTCAATATTAGGTGCCTCCTCATGTTTCTCAGGGTAGCAAGCTACGCCGTAAGTAAAAGGTGCACCTGGATTCTTCATCTCTGAACCATCAATGAATACTCCTTTGTTGAATAGGTTGACCTGTTCTATCAGCTCCGTTGTGTGACTATGCCCGTTTTCCGTTGGTGTGAACATTCGATCCTCACGTGCTTTATCACCTCGCAAGAGCAATAAGTGGTTGACACCTAAGAACTGCAAGTCAAGCAACTCATACTCAATATCCTCCTTGGTAGCCCCCGAACAGATGACATGAGGTATCACTGGGATTTCGTATCGTTGCTGAATAGCAGCAGCAATAGCCACTGTTCCTGGTCTTCGGCGTATGCGCTGACGTTCTATTAAGCCATCTTCACGCTCGTGATATACGTATTCACTATGGTGAGTCGTTATGTTTATAAAGCTCGGATTGAACTCTTTTAGCTTCGCAATATTACTGAATAAGGATTCTGTACCATTCCCCTTCAATGGAGGGAGTACCTCAAATGAGAAATGCTTCTCACCCGATTGATCCCTAAGTAGTTGTTCTATGTCTATGAATTGATTGTGCATTTGGCTACAAAGTTAGCAAATAAAAGTGAGAAAAGAGTGTTATTAAGAGTACATGTTCATGTTGGTTATGTAATTAGTCATAATGCAGATGACATAGAAAAGGCAGTGAAAAGGGATTGTAAGTAGGCTCCATCAAGCCTAAATCATCATGTGTGCAGTACAATAGATATCGTCTCTTCACTTTGATTCTTTGGTCATGTAGAGAATAAAGTGTACCTTTGCAGGCATAAGCAAATACATGACTTTGCCTCATAAGCATATAACAAAACAACTAAAATAAGCAATAATAACGTATGGAAATGTTTAAGTTTAATCCCCTCCTAAAGTCTACCATCTGGGGAGGAGAGAAGATTATCCCTTTCAAGCACCTATCTTCTGATGAGCAACAAGTGGGTGAGAGCTGGGAAGTATCAGGCGTGAAAGACAACGAGAGTATCGTCTCTAATGGTAAATACAAGGGTTGGAAGTTAAACGACTTGGTTGATACTCTGAAAGAGAAGCTCGTCGGTAAAGATAATTATGCACGTTTCGGCAATGAGTTCCCATTGCTTGTGAAGTTTATTGATGCACGTGCGCAACTCTCCATTCAGGTTCACCCTACTGACGAACAAGCGCAGGCTAAGGGTTTAGGTCGTGGTAAGACGGAGATGTGGTACGTAATGGAAAGTGATGAGAATGCCTCTTTACGCAGTGGATTAAAGCAACAGATAACACCCGAGGAGTACAAAGCGATGGTGGAAGATGACACCATTACCAATGCTTTGGCAGAATATCCAGTGAAAGAGGGCGACGTATTCTTCCTCCCTGCAGGGCGTATCCACTCTATCGGGACGGGCTGTTTCTTGGCAGAGATACAGGAGACTAGCGATGTAACTTACCGCATTTACGACTTTAAACGCCAGGACAAGAACGGCAATTATCGCCAGTTACACACTAAGGAGGCTGCTGAGTGTATTGATTATACGGTCTATCCTGACTATAAGACACAATACGAACCACGCCAGAATGAGCCAGTTGAACTCGTTAGTTGTCCTTATTTCACCACCTCGGTATATGATCTTACAGAGCCTATGACGATGGATTATAGCGAATTAGACTCTTTCGTGATCTTTGTCGGACTGAAGGGTGAGGGCGAGATAACAGATGCGGAAGGCAATAGCTTGTCGTTCCGTGCTGGCGAGAGTGTGCTTATTCCTGCAACAGCAACTACTATTAAAGTGTCTGGAACCATCAAGTTCTTGGAGTCTTACGTGTAACTTTTGCGCTCCAATAGGACTTGTTTTACAAGAGAAACGACGCCTAATATCACTTGTACGAATGACGTGCATGAGTGATATTAGGCGTTTTTTTTGATCAGAAGTTACCAGTTCTTATCATTAGCTTAGGGGTATAATGAAGGGAAAGACAGCCTAGTTTTTCCATTATCTCACCCTATGTGCTTTCTCAACTAGTAGCATTCCCATCCTTTAGATAGGCTTATTCCCATCTTTTAGATACGTTTGTGCGCATTCCGTGTAGCGTGTTGCGCATCCTTTACACACGCTTGTAACGTTAGTTTCATCGTGATGAGACACAAGTTTCATCATGAAGAGACACTAGTTTCATCATGATGAGACACTCGTTTCACCATGGTGAAACTAAGAAAAGATACGGGTCACAAAGACGCAAGACGCATGGGAAAGGAAGAGGTAACGTATGAGAACGGATGCAGAAACGTATGAGAAAGGATGCGGAGAGCTATTAGTCAGTATCGCAGATTATATGCAGTATGGTATAAAGTTGCCGTATAAGGCAAGTTAGTTATAGCGTTTCTCGTGAAGAGCTATCCATTAGGTGGAAACAAGGAAAGCCTCTCTTGCAAGTGAAGAGAGGCTTTCTTTCATGCGACAAGACGCCCTCTTTGAATGAAAGAGAGCGTCTTGTTTAAATCAGTAGGTTGTATGCTAATTGACTTCCGTTGCCCACTCCTATTCTTTGTGGAGGCGAGGTGGGGGGTAGGGAAACCTATATCTTATGATTCTTTGGGCTTATTTCCCTTCTCAATAACGTCCATCACTTCCTTTAACTCCTCATCTTGATGCTCCTTCGTGACGTATCTTTGCCAATAAGCAATGATGAGTGTGGTGAGTGGAAGAGCGATTATAAGACCGATAAAGCCTAATAAGGCACCCCAAACAGAGAGTGATAGGAGGAGGATGGCTGGGTTAAGTCCCATGGCTTTACCCATTATCTTCGGTGTAATCACCATATCCATTAGTGCTTGAACGATGGCGAATACAGCCAGAGCCGAGCCAAAGATGATCCAGAAATTCTGCCCTGTATCAGCCGCTTTAAGCAATGCTAGGAAGGCAGTTGGGATGAGGGCGAAGGTGTGGAGATATGGGATAAGGTTGAGAATACCTATCAGGATGCCCAAACCAATAGCCATAGGGAAGTCGATGATGGTAAATCCTATGCAGAAGAGAACCGCCATGCAGAGTGATACAAGTCCCTGCCCACGCACGTAGTTATTGAGTTCTCGTTCCACATCCTGCTCTAGTCCACGCCAGAAAGGGCGCGCTTTCTTAGGGAAGATTCTTATCCAATTGGAGGTGAGCGTCTCGTAATCCAGCAGGATAAAGAACATATAGAGTAAGGTGATACATGACGCTATGATGGATAGCACGATGCTAGCTGTCTGTCCTATAACAGAGAACAGTTTGGGCATGATATTCTTAATCGCATTAGTGAAATCGGGGCTCTTTAAGAATCGTTCTATCTCATGTTGGTTCTCCGTAACCCATTGTTGTATCATAGCCGAGATGTTGTTCGTATGGGCGGTCTCATGTAAGTATCTATTAGAGATAGTCATAAGTCTGTCTATCTGACCAATCATTGGTGGGACGATGAAGTAGAACACTCCTGCGATAATGGCAGTAACAAATGTCATTGCAACGATGATACTGAGTGCACGCCCTGGAACGTGTAACTTGTATTGTACGAACTTCACAATCGGATAGAGGAGATAAGCTAATAACCATGCAATGAAGAATGGTAGCAATACACTCGAAAGCCCTTTTATGATTAAGAAAACTGCGACCACGGCAAGAGCCGTTAGTGACCAGCGTATGAATTTATCAAATGTTATCGTCTGAGGCATATTATTTATCTTTTAAAGAAAGCTCGTCTTTTATACTTTTCTGGTAACAATCGCGGCATAAGGGTTCGTACTCTTGTTGTTCGCCAAGCATAACCCTACGTGTATCCGCAGTGAGTCGGTGACTGACATAGGCCAAGGCTCCACACTTAACACAGATGGCGTGTACCTTTGTTACATCATCAGCTATGGCACAGAGGGCAGGCATTGGACCGAATGGAACGCCTTTATAATCCATGTCAAGACCGGCTATGATGACTCGAATACCATTATTGGCTAGTTGGTTGCAAACGTCAACGAGCCCTTCATCTAAGAACTGCGCTTCATCAATTCCCACGACATCTATATCTGAAGCTAACAATAAGATGTTACCCGAGGAGTCGATAGCTGTGGAGTGAATAGAGTTTTGGTCGTGGCTGACAACATCCTCTTCAGAGTAGCGAGTATCTATCGATGGCTTGAAGATCTCTACTCTCTGCTTAGCGAACTGAGCACGTCTCATACGGCGGATAAGCTCTTCTGTCTTACCAGAGAACATACTTCCGCATATTACCTCTATGCGTCCTTTACGACACCTTTCACCATTAAGATTATTAATTGTTACCATAATTGCTGCAAAGATAAGTATTTTCTTGGAGTTAGAGGATACTTTCCTTAGAGTTAAAGGAGGTGAGGGAGTTAAAGAAGTTAAAGACTATAGTGCTGGTTGGAGTGCTTCTTTAACTCCCACCAGCAACCTCCTTTTAACTCTTATGCTCCTTTCCTTTAACTCATCTATAGTCTAACAGGCTCCTTAACTCCTCTATTCGTTATGTAAAAAAAGCTAATTTATTTTGCCCTTCAGTGCTTTTGCTTTACATTTGCAAGCAACAATGGGAACATTATACCTCGTACCTACACCGGTTGGAAACATGGAGGATATGACGCTCCGTGCAATCCGAATATTGAAGGAAGCCGACTTAGTCTTATGTGAAGATACCCGAACTTCGGGCATCTTATTAAAGCATTTCGAGATAAAGAATCGTCTTCTATCACATCATAAGTTTAATGAACATAGTACATCAGCAGGTATCGTCAATCGATTGAAGGCTGGTGAAACCATCGCACTCATATCTGATGCAGGCACTCCAGGTATAAGTGATCCAGGGTTCTTCTTAGCTCGTGAGGCTGCAGCAAGTGGTATTACGGTACAGACCTTACCGGGTGCAACAGCCTTTGTTCCAGCCCTCGTCTCTAGCGGACTGCCCTGTGATCGATTCTGTTTCGAAGGCTTCTTACCACAAAAGAAAGGTCGTAAAACACATTTGGAGAGCTTAGCTGATGAGACACGAACAATGATTTTCTATGAATCACCTTATAGGATAGTGAAGACATTGAGCCAGTTTGCGGAGGTGTTTGGTGCTGATCGACAAGTAAGTTGTTGTCGTGAAATATCGAAGGTACATGAGGAAAGTGTTCGTGGAACGCTTGCCGAGGTCATCAAATACTTCGAGGAAACAGAGCCAAGAGGCGAGTTTGTGATAGTGGTTGCCGGTAAGGAGAAGGTTAAGTCTTCGACTAAGAAGGCGCGAAATAATATTAAAGAGTAATGTTATGAAGAAACTTTTAGTAGTGGCAGTATGTGGAGTTCTTGCACTGGCATCCTGCAATCAAGACAAGAAAACAGCATTTAATCCAGCACAGATACAGAACGATTCCTTACGTGCAATTATTGATGCTCGTGACAACGAGATTAATGACATGATGGGGACACTCAATGATATTCAACAGGGATTTGCCGATATCAATGAGGCAGAGAATCGTGTGACTATCGCCAAGGATAGCGAGAGTGAGGATAAAAACGAGCAGGTGAAAGAGAATGTGCAGTTCATTGCTCAACGTATGAAAGAGAATCGCGAACTTATAAAGAAACTGCAACAACAGTTGCGCGAGACAGGTTTCAAGGGTGATGCAATGAAGAAGACTCTTACGCAGCTAACCAATCAGTTGGTTCGTAAAGAGGGTGAATTGAAACGCTTGCGCAGTGAGTTAGAGTCAAAGAATATCCATATTAAGGAGCTTGATGAGACGATCACGGGTCTGAATACAGATGTAGAAAACCTCAAGACAGACAAGGAGAACCTTACAACAGAGAAGGAGAACCTAACGACGGAGAAAGAGAATCTGCAGAACGAAAGCAATCAGAAGACTGAAACGATCAATACGCAAGATAAGCAGTTGAATACTGGTTGGTATGTATTCGGTACTAAGAGCGAATTGAAGGGACAGCGCATTCTTGATGGAGATAGGGTATTGCAGGGTGCTTTCAACAAGAGTTACTTTACGAAGATAGATATCCGCATTACCAAGGAAATCAAACTTTATAGTAAGAGCGCACGACTGTTAACAGCGCACCCAAGCAGTAGTTACAGCTTATCAGCTGACACAAATGGTCAGTATGTACTTCGTATTACCGACCCACAGACTTTCTGGAGTACAAGTAAATACTTGGTTATTCAGGTTAAGTAACCTTATATATATAATAAGGAAGAGGCATTCTCGTGATGAGAGTGCCTCTTCTTTGTATGTGTTAGATGATTTTATGGTCATTTGTTGAAGTCTGCCAGCTTTGACGTAAGGAGCAGACTCAACATGATAAAGGTGGAACCAATGGCTAAACTAATGTATTTAATGTTGTTGAGAAGGACTATGATAAACTCCGAATTAGAACCTTGCTTAAGTGATTCTGTTAGGTCGGGTAGAGTGAAGCTCGCAATAGTGACAATACTTCCTAATAGGATTCCAATTGCCAGCATGACGATGGAGAACCTTTTGTTCTTACGTTTCTCCTCACGTTGATAAGCCTTTACCTCATCAATAAGAGCCATCTGGCGGTGTAGTCTTTGCATGAAGTCTGCATCGTCGGTGAGCTTTGGCTGATAATCAGACAGCAGGTCTTTTAAGTATTTATCTTCGTCCATCTTTCAATAAGCGTTTTAGTTGTTCCCGTCCTCGGGATAGTTGTTTCTTAATCGCATCCTCACTGTTATCGGTTATCTCTGCAATCTCTTTGATTTGATATCCTTGCATATAATAAAGGAGAATACTGGTTCTTATCGTTTCAGAGAGTGTCGCTAATGCCGCATGAAGAGCTTGATAACGGAAGCAATCATCTGCGTTTGCTGTTCCTTGAAGCGCAAACACTTTCTCTAAAGATAGTTTACTCTGCTCTTTCTGTTTACGTTTAGCATCAATAAAGATATGGTATGCAATCTTTAATAACCATGCCGAGAACTGTCCGCGTTCATCATATTGCTCACAGCGGAGGTAAGCCTTGATAAGAGTCTCTTGTGCAATATCGTCAGCCTCAGTGCTGTCTCCGCAGCACAAAGCCATCAGGAACCGACGTAGATGAGCCTGTTCCTGATTGACTTGATTGACGAATTGATTCCTGGTCATACGCTCTTATTCGTTCTCTGAAACCTGATCAAGTGACTTCTTACCGCTTTTGTAAGCTACTAACAGACCAATCCCAATTGCTAAAGGAACTATTCCAAAGATCGCAAGGAAACCGATATCCATTCCTTCATACCCATTGATGAAGCTCGTTGTGACTGTTGCTATAATACAGACAGCCCCTCCGATTAAACAAATGGTACCCCATAAGATTTCTTGATGTAGCCTATTAAGCATCCTCTCTTTGTATGTCTTCTGTGGAGGATTAAGTTTGCTTAGGAACTCTTGTACGTCAATATCGCTGTTCTTCTCTATTGCAGCCATGACAATCTCAGTTCTTTTGTTTGTTTCATGCTGCTTCTTTTTATAGGCAATGTAGGCGATTGCAATAGGAAGTACTACAACTATTCCTAAAGGAACGATAATTGCTGTGAGTGTGCCAAGTGTTACTGGATTCATAACTTTATACTTTTTAATTTGTTATACATTGGTTGTGAATATTGAACCGATTCGTATGTATAACGAGAGTTAGGTGTAAAAGGTGACATTGATTATTAAGTTTTTTATCATGAAAGGCTATCTTCTCTCTTGGAAGAAACGTTGCATAAGAGCCTTACACTCCTCTTCTAGGACGCCAGAGGTTACATTTGCCTTAGGGTGGAACGCCTTAGGAGCATATTCATGATAGCCTCGCTTTATGTCAGGGCATCCATATACAATGCGTTGAAGTTGCGCCCATCCGATTGCTCCTGCACACATGATGCAGGGCTCAACAGTAACATATAGCGTGCAATCTTGTAAGTACTTACCTCCTAACTCGCTCTCCGCAATCGTGATGGCTTGCATTTCTGCATGGGCAGTAACGTCGTTCAAGGTTTCAGTGAGATTGTGGGCACGAGCTATGATACGTTCTCGACATACTACGACAGCCCCTATTGGAATCTCACCTTCACGATATGCAGCCTTCGCTTCATCGATTGCGCGCTGCATAAAATACATGTCTTTCTTTATTTGCTCATCGGTACTCATGCCACAAAAATACGTGTTTTATTTTGATTATACAAAACTTTGTCCTATCTTTGTGGTGCAAATAATAATGTGAGAAAGGCGCATGGCATACCATAATGATCTAGGTAAATGGGGCGAAGAAGTTGCTGCTAACTATCTTCAACAGCAAGGTTATACCATCTTACATCGCAATTGGATGTATCAACACCGTGACTTAGATATTGTTGCAATGGACGCTGGAACGTTGGTGATTGTGGAGGTGAAGACACGAAAGGACGAACGCTTTACCAATGCCGATGCAGCAGTAACACCACAGAAGGTGCGCTCCTTGTCTCTTGCAGCTAATGCTTACGTCAAGAGATATAATATAAGTTTGGAGATACGATTCGATATTATCACCATCGTTGGATGCCCTGATGATAAGCACGAAGTACGCCATGTGAAGGGTGCCTTTCTACCTTTTATATAATAGATAGCTATCATTCATGAAAATTATAGATGCAGTATTAGGTCTTTTCAAGCCTTCAGTCGTAGAAAAGAAGCAAGAAGTAAAGGTCATTCGATTACCAGAAGTGGATAGTACAAATAACTTCTTACGTAACTATACACCTGCGGAAGATGAGCCAATAACTGTTGTGGTGGCAGAACACCAGACCTCTGGACGGGGTCAAGGAACTAATACTTGGGAGAGCGAAAGTGGTAAGAACCTATTATTCTCCATCCTTGTGCATCCTACAATGCTGCCTGTCCGCAGTCAATTCTTGCTCTCCGAGGCAGGAGCCTTAGCTTTGAAAGAAGCCTTATCAAGCTATGTTGCGGATGACATACGCCTCAAGTGGCCGAATGACATCTATTGGAAGGATAAGAAACTGAGTGGAACTCTGATTGAGACCAAACTTAGTGGCGGACATATAAAGGATTGCATCTTTGGAGTAGGGCTTAATGTTAACCAATCCACATTCGTTAGTGATGCTCCTAACCCCGTCTCTCTCTGCCAGATCTTAGGGCATGAAGTAGATAAGGAAGAACTCCTCAAGCAGATAATCGCTAAGTTCCAAGAGTGTTATCACCTGTTAGAACTAGGCGGATACAATGATATTAGTGCAATGTATCACGAAGCTCTGTACCGTAAGGGAGGCTTTCATCGTTACCGCGACATAGATGGCGAGTTTGAGGGAGCCATCCTTGAGGTAGAAGATGATGGACATCTCATCCTAAGAGACCGCAGTGGAATGATTCGTGAATACCAGTTTAAAGAAGTAGAATTTATTGTTTAATAAGATACATAAATGGCAAGATTCAAACGTATACTATTGAAGCTCTCTGGTGAGAGCCTTATGGGTAAGCAAGGATTCGGCATAGATCCAGAACGCTTAAGTGACTATGCGAAGCAGATAAAGGAGGTGCATGACATGGGCGTGCAGATAGGTATCGTTATCGGTGGAGGTAACATCTTCCGTGGATTAAGTGGTAGTCAGAAAGGTTTCGACCGTGTGAAAGGCGACCAGATGGGTATGTGTGCCACTGTAATTAACTCCCTCGCACTCTCTTCAGCACTTGAGGCAATCGGCGCAAAAGCCAAAGTTTTGACCGCAATTCGTATGGAACCAATAGGTGAGTTCTATAGTAAGTGGAAGGCTATTGAGGCTATGGAAGCCGGCTATGTATGTATTTTCTCTGCTGGAACAGGCTGCCCTTATTTCACAACTGATACAGGTTCTAGCCTCCGTGGTATCGAGATAGAAGCCGACGTAATGCTAAAGGGTACACGTGTAGATGGTGTTTACACAGCTGATCCAGAGAAAGACCCAACAGCGCAGAAGTACTCTGAAATCACCTATGATGAGATTTACAACAAGGGCTTGAAGGTAATGGATCTTACAGCAACGACGATGTGTAAGGAGAATGACCTACCTATCTACGTCTTCAACATGGATGTTGTTGGCAACCTCAAGAAGGTGATGGACGGCGAAGATATAGGTACATTGGTTCACAATTAAGCTATATCTTGAAGGTAATTAAAGTGATAAAATCAAGACAGCTATGGAGTGTCTATGCTTCGATAAGTTGCTTATGGCACTCTTGCTGCGTAGTGATTTTGGGCTTATGAACCTATAATCTGTAAATAATTCAACGATATATAGAATTAATTGTTTACCTTTGCAAGCGAATTTTTAATCGTACAAATCAATGAACAAGAGAAATACATTACTGTTTATCTTCATGCTGTTCGTTAGCATTACAGCTTTCGCACAACAGAAGCCAGCACACTTTACTGTGCAACAGAAACAAGTGTCTCCAACAGAGGTAGACCTCATCTTCTCTGCAAAGATAGATGCGGGCTGGCATGTCTATTCGACTAACTTACCTGCAGATGGACCTACGTCTACTACTTTGCATATAGAGAAAGCTGAGGGTGTGACGCCCGTTGGTAAACTCACGGCACGTGGTAAGGAATTGAATGTCTTTGACAAGGCTTTCGAAATGAAGCTCCGCTATTTCGAGAATAGTGTTAGCTTTATTCAACGTTATAAGATCACGGCAAAGACATACACAATCAAAGGTTACTTAGAGTATGGTACTTGTAACGACGAGATGTGTATGCCTCCAATGCAAGTGGAGTTCAACTATAAGGGGAACGGCTCTGCTGAAGCTCCCGCTGCGACGCCAGCAAGCACATCAACTACCACCGATAATACTGCGTCAGCTGCTACTCCGGTAGCAGCTGATGGTTTATCTGCACTAGCTGCAATGACTGCTGATACGGCAAAAGAGGCTACCACGGCTAAGATGGACTCAACTACTGCAACGGCTCAAACGGCTGTTCAGAGTACGCCAGACGCTGATTTGTGGACGCCGGTAGTAAAGGAGTTGGCGGCATTCAACAATGCGCAAAATAACAAGAGCAACTCTCTTTGGTACATCTTCTTCATGGGTATCATAGGAGGACTCGTCGCTCTGCTCACCCCTTGCGTGTGGCCAATCATACCAATGACCGTTAGTTTCTTCCTAAAGCGTGCGAAGGACGACCGCAAGAAGGGTATTCGTGATGCCATAACATACGGTATCTCAATCATAGTAATCTATCTCGGCTTAGCGTCAATCGTAACAGCTGCATTCGGACCACAGAAGTTGAATGAGCTAGCAACCAATGCTCCGTTCAATATCTTCTTCTTCCTTCTGCTGTTAGTATTCGCCTTTAGTTTCTTTGGTTGGTTCGAACTCCGATTGCCATCATCGTGGGGCAATGCAGTAGATAACAAGGCGGCAGCAACCACGGGCTTGCTTTCAATCTTCCTTATGGCGTTCACCTTGTCACTGGTAAGTTTCTCTTGTACAGCACCTGTTGTGGGACTTTTGCTTGTCCAGGCAGCCACAAGTGGTGACTGGGTAGCTCCAGCAGTGGGAATGTTTGGTTTCGCTTTGGCGTTAGCCCTGCCTTTCACGCTCTTCGCCCTCTTCCCATCTTGGTTGAAGCAAGCACCTAAATCAGGTTCATGGATGAATATGATTAAGGTTGTGTTAGGCTTCATTGAATTGGCATTCTCGCTGAAGTTCCTCTCAGTAGCCGACCTCGCATACGGATGGCATATCCTAGATCGTGAGACATTCCTATCTATTTGGATTGCGCTCTTCGGGTTGCTCGGTCTCTATCTCATAGGAAAACTCAAGTTCCCACACGATGATTCTGATCAGAAGGCAATGCCTGTACCAGCCATTATGCTAGGTCTTTGCTCATTAGCATTCTCCATTTATATGGTTCCAGGGCTTTGGGGCGCACCTTGTAAGGCGGTTAGTGCTTTCGCACCACCTATCAATACGCAGGATTTCAATCTAGCTCCACAAACCGTACATGCACAATATACCGATTATGAAGAAGGCATGCGCGCAGCTGCAGCAGCTGGGAAACCTGTCTTGATAGACTTTACTGGCTTCGGATGTGTTAACTGTCGTAAGATGGAGGCATCGGTATGGACAGACTCCCGTGTAGCTGATAAGCTCATGAAGGATTATGTGCTCATCTCGCTCTATGTAGATGATAAGACTCCGTTGAAACAGCCTGTAGAGGTGAAACGTCCTGATGGTACTACCCGCACTCTGCGCACTGTGGGCGACAAGTGGAGTTATCTTGAGGAAACGAAGTTCGGTTATCTCGCACAGCCCTTCTATGTGCCATTGGATAATGCTGGTAAGCCTCTCAATGGTAGCTTCAGCTTCAAAGAGGATGTGAATGCCTATCTTGACTTCCTGGATAAGGGGCTTGAAAACTACAAGGCAGGTAAGTAATCAACTTAACAAGACTTACGCTTAATCCCTACCAATGGTTAGTTTCAATCGTACTGGTAGGTGAGAGAAGATAATAATAATGGTGTGATGGCAATTTGCCGTCACACCATTATCGTTTCTAATAGCGTCTGCGTATGCCTCAAAATGACACGTATGTGTCAGCGAAATAACACGTATGTGTCAACCCACGTGACACATACGAGTCAAGTGCGTAATACGTATGTGTCATTTTACGGCGCATATATGTGTCACAAAATCCCTCTATTATCATTGTTTGTTGTTGGGTAGGCGATAGCCTTCATCTTATCCATCGTCTAGCTGTGGGAACTTCCGTTTCTAGAAGAAGAGAGCAACGGAAGAGGGAAGCACCAAAAAAGCCATATTAAGGAGTCTTTGTGCGACCACCTAATATGGCTTACTTTTATGATTGCTGTATCGTTAGACGTTTATAGCAATGCTTTGAATTTCTCGTCAAGCACAGCCTTTGACGCAGCACCCACGAACTTATCTACTAACTCACCGTTCTTGAAGAAGAGGATTGTAGGAATGTTGCGCACACCGAAATCGATAGCTACATCATCGTTCTCCTCAACATCACACTTACCAACAACGATCTTTCCATCATATTCCTCAGCGAGTTCAGAGATGATAGGACCGACCATCTTGCAAGGGCCACACCATGTTGCCCACAGGTCAACTACTAATGGTAAGTCACCATTCTTATAAGTCTCTAAGTTCTCGGTAGTGATTTTTACTTCCATGTCTTTTTGTTTTTTATAATTATACTGTTTGTTATTAAACTAATATCTCACGCTTATGTTATATCAAAGTGTATGCCACCTTTATATATAGCTAATTGATGTGGAACTCCATCTTGTTGCTGGCAGTGATAAAGTCTATCAACTTTCGGTCTACATTGACTCCCTTGTTTCGACTCTGTAGAGTGACAATCGTGTTCTCTAAGGTGCGTAGCTGAATAAACAGCTGTGTTTTGCCTTGGTGCTCATCTATCACCGTTGATAATTCCGATACGAGTTCATCATCTAAAGATGAGGCATCCATTGAGATTGTAAACCGCTGTAACTTATGCTCTTTTACATCATAGAGTTGCTCCACATTCTGTACTTTCAGTTCCAATAACGATGGGTTATTGCGGTAACGTGGCTGACATTTAGCCGTTATATAAATGCTGTAATTAGGTTTTAGAACGTTATTCCATCTTGCCCAATCATCACCGAAGAGAGCTAACTCGCCCGTTCCCTCGAAGTCTTCTATCGTCACAAAGCCAAAGGGTTTACCCGTTTTCTGTGAGAAACGCTCGTTCACTGCCGTGACGATACCCCCGAATGTCACCTCGTCAGTCTGGGATAGTTTGGTCATGTCAGCGTTGCGTCCAATCATGGAACAGCGTGTGTTACACATATTGTTGAGTACGACGCTATACTCATCCAATGGGTGAGCTGACAAATAGACACCTACTAACTCGCGCTCCTTATTGAGCTTCTCTATCGTCGGCCACTTCTCCGTTTTGGGGGCAACAGGATGTATGACATCAACAGCGTTCATGTCGCCGAAGAGAGAGTTTTGTTGCTGTGCTTTCTCCAACTGGAATAGCTGTCCGTAGCGTACAAGCGTATCAAGGAATATGCTGTCTCGCCCTGATGGGGCAAAGAACTGCTCTCTCAGTAAGCCGAAACTATCGAATCCTCCGCTGTAAGCTAGGCTCTCAAACGCCTTACGATTCACATTGCTAAGATCGACACGTTCCGCAAAGTCGTATATATCCTTATAGGGTCCGTTCTTCTCTCGTTCACGTACTATACTCTCGGCAGCACTAGTTCCCATACCCTTGATAGCAGCTAGACCAAATCGAATCTCACCTTTCTTATTAACACCAAAGCCGATTTGACTCTCGTTGATATCAGGGCCGAGCGTCGCAATCTTCAATGCTTTGCACTCCTCCATCAGCTTGGTTATCTCCGTGATCTGGCTGAATCGACGCGTCATTAACGCAGCCATATATTCGGCTGGATAATGTGCCTTCAGGTAAGCAGTCTGGTAAGCCACCCACGAATAGCACGTGGCGTGCGACTTGTTGAAGGCGTAACTAGCAAACTTCTCCCAGTCACTCCATATCTTCTCTAATATCTGTGGATCATGCCCATTAGCCTGTCCTTGCTTGATGAACTTCGGCTTCATCTGGTCAACGATAGCCTTCTTCTTCTTACCCATCGCCTTACGTAAGGCATCACTCTCACCACGAGTAAAACTTGCTAACTGGCGACTTAGGAGCATCACTTGCTCTTGATAAACCGTGATTCCGTATGTATCCTTGAGATACTTCTCCATACATGGGATGTCATACTTCACCAGCGAAGGATCGTGCTTACGCTTAATAAAGTCGGGGATATAGTCCATTGGACCAGGACGATACAGCGCATTCATGGCTATCAGATCTTCAAAGACTGTTGGATGAAGCTCACGGAGGTACTTCTGCATACCAGCTGATTCAAACTGGAAAGTACCTATTGTCTGACCCTTCTGATATAATTGATAGGTCAGTTCATCATCTATAGGAATGTTGTCGAGATCAATAATATCACCCGTGGTCTGTCGGATAACTCGACAGGCTTCTTTCAGCTCTGACAATGTTTTCAGACCTAGGAAGTCCATCTTGATTAAACCTGTTGACTCAATGACATGACCATCGTACTGCGTTACTGGAACCTTCTTCTCGGGGAAGTCAGGGTCGGTTGCTGTGGATACAGGAACCCAATCATCAATAGGATTACGACAGATGATGAAACCGCAAGCATGTATACCCGTATTGCGCACAGTGCCCTCAAGCATCCTCGCATACTTTATGGTGTTTCGTTCTCGAATATCCTCACTAACCTCTGCATCCTGTAGCTGTGGGGTACACTTGATAGCATTGGCTAGATTCATCTTCATGCCATCTGGCAAACGATCAGGTATCGCCTTGCACAGCTCGTTAGCAATCGCTATAGGTAATTTCTCTACACGGGCAACATCCTTGATAGAGTTCTTTGTCGCCATTGTACCATAGGTGATGATGTGCGCACAATTCTCATGTCCATACTTATCCATCACCCATTGCAGCACACGCCCACGCCCATCATCATCGAAGTCAGTATCGATATCAGGGAGATTCACACGATCGGGATTAAGGAAGCGTTCGAACAGTAAGTCGTACTTCAGTGGGTCGATTTTCGTTATTCCTAAACAATAGGCAACAACAGAACCTGCAGCTGAACCACGACCCGGTCCTACCATAACCCCTAATTCTTGCCGTGCAGCATTGATAAAGTCCTGTACTATGAGGAAGTAACCAGGAAAGCCCATGGTCTTCATGACGTGTAGCTCGAACTTTATATGACTCGTCACTTCTTCTGAAAGAGGATCACCATATAACTTCTTTGCACCATCATAAGCTAGTTTCGCTAGATAATCGGCTTCAAACTTGATACGATATATCTTCTCATAACCGCCTAATCGCTCTATAACCTTTTGTCCTTCTTCGGGTGAGAGAGGATTCTCGCCATTCTCATCGGTGGTGAACTCCTTGTATAAGTCTTCCTCCGTGAATTTCTTTTCCCACTCTTCTTCTGTTCCAAACGACTCTGGGATAGGGAAGAAAGGCATGATAGGACCATGGTCAATACTATAAGGCTCAACCTTATCTAGCACCTCCAGTGTGTTTGTCAATGCCTCTGGTATATCCGAGAAGATGTCATTCATCTCCTGACGAGTCTTAAACCACTCCTGCTTGGAATAGCGCATACGCTTAGGATCGTCCAAGTCCTCACTCGTTGATAAGCATAGTAAATGGTCGTGAGCCTCGGCTGTTTCCTTATCTTCAAAGTGACAGTCGTTCGTACAAACCACCTTTATTCCATATTCCTTAGCGAACTGCAACAATACTTTATTAGCTTTTTGCTGCAGGGGAAAAGCCTCTCGATTGGCAAGGATTGTTGGGTCTTTCACCTCATGACGTTGCAACTCTAGATAGAAGTCATCGCCGAATACACGATGATACCACTGGCATGCTTCGCGCGCACCATCGATATCTCCGTGGATAATCTTATTAGGAATCTCACCAGCAATACATGCCGAACATACGATCAAGCCCTCATGATACTTCTCCAACTCGGCTCTGTCTGTTCTTGGACGATAGTAATAACCATCCACCCAAGCATGGGATACGAGTTTTATAAGGTTCTTGTAGCCCTTATAGTTCTTTGCTAACACGATAAGATGGTATCCAGAGTTATCATGCATGGACTTGTCTTTGTCATGCATAGTGCGTCGTGCAACATACATCTCACATCCGAAGATGGGCTTGAAAGGCTCTTCACCATTCTTCTTACGCCCCTTGTTGACCTTAGCACAATAGTCCGAGAATTCTTTAATACCGAACATTACGCCATGATCTGTTATCGCCATACCCTTCATTCCATCAGCGATAGCCTTATCAACAAGCCTTGTCACCTTCGATTGACCATCGAGGATGGAGTAATTAGTATGTACATGTAAATGTATGAAATCTTCCATTAAGCTACGAGTTTTGAGCTGTAAAGTTACGATGAAAAGCCCATATAGCCAAAAGAATGATTATGAAAATTTGTAGAAACGAGCAAAAAGAACTACCTTTGCAACCGATACAAAACGTCGATTTAACGTCCATGGGGAAAATTAAAAAGAAGCTCAAGAAGATAAGAATACATAGAGAAGGAACAAATACGCTGCTTTATGGCGGTATATGTTTAGCCCTTATTGCGTTGGTTCTATGGTTTGCAGTTCCGTCAAAGATACCTTTCTGGATCTTTGCAGTAGTGTTTGGTACAGTCTATGGTATCGTTTTAAACTTCTATAGGTGCCCTATTCGCTATTTTGGTAGTGAAGAGACCGAAGGGATTGTGGTGGCTCCTGCGGATGGTCACATCGTAGTTATAGAGGAAGTAGACGAGAATACATACTTCCATGAACGCCGTTTAATGATTTCAATATTCATGAGTTTATGGAATGTACACGCTAACTGGTTCCCTGTTGATGGCGTAGTTAAATCGGTACAACACTTTGATGGTAACTTCCATAAGGCTTGGCTTCCCAAGGCAAGTGAGGAGAATGAGCATGCTGATACCATTATCACTACTCCTGATGGCACTGATGTGTTATGTAGGCAGATTGCTGGTGCTATGGCACGACGCATTGTGACCTATGCTAAGGAGGGTGAGGAATGTTACATTGATGAGCATCTTGGTTTCATCAAGTTAGGTAGCCGTGTTGATATCTTCCTCCCTGTTGGCTCTGAAGTATGCGTTAAGATGGGGCAGGCAACAACTGGCGACCAAACGATTATCGCTAAGTTGAAGCCGAAAAAATAAACGGATAATAATGAAGAAACATATTCCTAACAGCATAACATGCTGTAACTTGATTTCAGGTTGCATTGCGACGGCATTCGCCTTCACTGGTGATATAAAGGTAGCATTGCTGTGGATTATTATAGGAGCAGTCTTCGACTTCTTCGATGGCATGACAGCTCGACTCTTACATGTTAGTTCTCCTATTGGTAAGGAACTTGATTCTCTTGCAGATGATATCACCTTTGGAGTAGCTCCCTCTACTATTATCTTTAGTCAACTACAGCTGATGAGCTATCCAGACTTCCTTGAGCCGCTACGTCCTTACCTTCCTTTCGTGGCTTACATCATGGCTGCTTTCTCTGCATTGCGCCTTGCAAAGTTCAATTTGGATGAGCGACAAGCACTCGGATTCATCGGTTTGCCGACCCCTGCAAACGCTCTCTTTTGGGGTTCGTTACTTGTTGGTATTGGCGAACAGATGTATTATCGCCCTTGGACACTATACCTAATTCTGATTGGGATATTGGTTAGTTCATGGCTACTTGTATCCGAGATACCTATGTTCGCACTGAAGTTTAAGCATTGGGGAGTGAAGGGTAATGAGGTGAAATACCTCTTCTTAGTTACTTGTGTTCCGCTTGTTGCTATCTTTGGTATCACGTCTTTTGCTATTATAGTTGCTTGGTACGTTGTGTTATCAATGATAGTTAAACAGCAGACAAGTAAGTCATAATACAAAGGAGACATTATGGTACATGATTTCTTAAGGTTTGCTTTCAGTTTGTTCATCTTCTTCCTCATCATGATGGGATGGGTTGCTTATGCTTTCTATAAGCGAGTAACACGTATTCGGGAGCAGTTTGATCCATACAGACAACAGAGAGGGACACATTCAAATGAGCCAACAATTACAGATAACAGACCTTTAGAGGAACGTAATAAACAGGTTATTCCAGATAGTGAAGGGGAATATGTTGATTTCACGGAAGTAGACGATAACAAGTCATAAGACTTCACTTACACTATTAATAATCACAAGAAAGAGAGTATATCAAGGTTTCGTCAAACTAAAGATATGCTCTCTTTCCTTTTAAGAGAGCCTCTCCTTCATACGAAGAAACGCCCTCTTTCTATCAAGAAGGGCGTTTCCTTTCATTCATTCTTTATTGTTTATGCTTCTAATGAATGATTAGTAGAACTTGTCTTTGGGCTTAATCATGTAGTTAGCATGTCTTGTTTCGTTGGTTTAACACGTCAAGAGCCTACTGCCATCAGGCTGTTCTTCAATCGTAACTTTGATGACGTTCTCCGGAAGAACATCCTCAACGAGCTCTGGCCATTCGAGTAGACAGAGGTTACCACTATAGAAGTAATCCTCATAACCCATGTCATAAACCTCTTCCAACTTCTTTATTCGATAGAAATCAAAGTGATAGATAGGGTTGTCATTGCCGTCTGTATACTCGTTGATGATGGCGAATGTAGGGGAAGTTATGACGTCTTTAACCCCTAGAACTTCGCAAAGTGCCTTGATAAAGGTGGTTTTGCCTGCTCCCATCTTACCATAGAAAGCGAACACCTTGCCATCTCCCATTCCTTGAATAAACTCCTTTGCAGCCTCGTGAATGGTATCGAGACTATTGATTCTAATTTCCATATTGCTTTTATTTAT
This sequence comes from Prevotella sp. 20925_1_30, assembly GCF_041433025.1. Classification (NCBI taxonomy): domain Bacteria; kingdom Pseudomonadati; phylum Bacteroidota; class Bacteroidia; order Bacteroidales; family Prevotellaceae; genus Prevotella; species Prevotella sp. 20925_1_30. The sequence continues at coordinate 130,532 of NZ_JAPWAR010000002.1, forward strand.
CTGTTCTTAATTATCGTTTACGTGGTGTGAGTGTGACCAACGGGACGATCATTTCTTCCAAAGAGATACCTCCGTGTTGGAATGTATCCTTATAGTAAGATACGTAATAGTTGTAGTTATTGGGGTAAGCAAAGAATGAGTCGCCTGTAGCGAATACGTAACTTGTACTGAGGTTAGGGGCTGGCAGCTGTGCTTGATGCGGATTCTTTATAGTGAAAACTTCCTTAGAATCATAGTTAAGACTCTTCCCCAGTTTATAACGGAGGTTCGTATTCGTATTGCGATCACCGATAATCTTCACTGGATTTATCGTTCGAATGGATCCGTGATCAGTTGTGATTATCACCTTATAGTTCGATTGTGCCAACTCTTTGATGACGTCAGCAAGAACGCTATGTTGGAACCAGCTAAGTGTAATGGAGCGATAGGCACTCTCGTCACTGGCTAGTTCACGTATCATCTTCATCTCTGTTCGGGCATGAGAAAGCATGTCGATGAAGTTAACAACGAGCACATTTAGATCGTTCTGAGCTAAGTTCTTGTATTGTTGCATGAACTTCTCGGCACCCGTTGAGTCGTTAATCTTATGATAAGAGAACCTGTCATGACGGCGATAACGCTCTATCTGCGTCCGAATAAGCGGCTCTTCGTTGAGGTTCTTGCCCTCTTCTTCGTCCTCATCGACCCACAATTCGGGGTACATTTTTGCTATCTGTTGAGGCATAAGACCACTGAATATAGCATTGCGGGCGTATTGTGTGGCTGTTGGAAGTATGCTCATGTAAAGGTCCTCTTCTATCTCAAACATGTCACCAATCTCTTTCGACAGGATGCGCCATTGGTCAAGTCGGAAGTTATCGATGACGATGAGGAATACTTTCTCGCCTTTGTCAATGAGTGGGAACACCTTTTTCTTGAAGACCTCTGGGCTTAGTAAGGGCTTATCGTTGGTTTCGTTGTTGGTATCAGACTTCTTATTGCGTCCTGCCAAACGTGCGAAACTACTGTTCATCTTTGTTTCCTGTGGTGCTACCCAGTTGAGATAATGCTTTGAAATATACTTAGCAAAGCCATTATTAGCCTCTTCCTTCTGCATTTTCAGCATTTCCACCATGTTGCTGTCAGTGCTACTTAGCTCTAACTCCCAGTGTACTAACTTACGATAAACCTCTTTCCAATCATCGAACGAACGGCAGTCGGCAATCTCCATAGCTATCTGTTGATAGCTTTGTTGGTATCCGCTCTGCGTTACTTCAGTGACTATTTCCTTCTGATGGATATTCTTTTTCAGTGAAAGAAGTATCTGATTCGGGTTGACGGGCTTGATGAGATAGTCTGCAATCTTTGCTCCAATCGCTTGGTTCATGATGTCTTCTTCTTCACTCTTCGTCACCATGACAATCGGTGTAGCAGGTTGAATCGCCTTGATCCGTTGTAAGGTCTCGAGTCCAGAAAGCCCTGGCATCTGCTCATCAAGTAGCACGAGATCGAAGGTCTGCATGCCACATTGCTCAATAGCATCAGCCCCGTTGCTAGCCATGACAACCTTATATCCTTTGTTCTTAAGGAATAGGATGTGCGCTTTTAACAGCTCAATCTCATCATCTACCCATAGTAACAATCCGTTGTTCATATATCTTTTTGCTTCTAGTTAGAACCCCTCCAAGTCATAATATTCATCTTCGATGTTGTTTTGAATGGGTTGGTTCTTCTTGTTAGTCTTGTTGTTATTCTTCTTGCCAGATGTTGGTTCGTCATCTCCGAAGTAAATGATCGGACCATCATCTACCTTCTTTGGCTTCTTTGCTGGAGCCTGTTGAGGTTGCTTAACGGGTGCTTTCTGTTGTGCAGTAGATGGTGTCTTCTGCACTTTTGGTTCTGTCTTTTGCTGTGTTGGAGTAGGCTTTGTTTCAGCCTTCTTCGTCTCTTTTCCTGTGTTGACAGGAGCCTTCGGGAGAGCAGGTGTAGGCTTTTCGGCAGACTTCTCATCAGGAATAACGAACGTGTTAGTGTCCTCCAACGTTGGTTTCTTCACCTCCGTAGGAATCTCGAAAGTGTTTTCATTCTTTGGAGATGTTGTTGGCTCTACCTTCTTTGATGCTGGTGTGTCCAACGGAATATCCATCGTATTGTTTGCAGGAACATCCATATCGTCAGGGAAGAGATCCTTGTCATTGGCGTGCTTCTCCTCTATCTTCTGTAGAAGATCAGGCTCGCGCGGTGTCGCCACTTCGGCTGGTTCACTCAAGAGATAGCGTTTGGTGACTTCAAGCGGTGAGAAGTTCTTTTTATAGAAAGCCTCATAATCCTTATAACTATAGGTCGTTCCAATCAGTTTCAGGTTCTTGTCACTGATAATGACAGCCTTAGTTGTCTTGCTCATCTGCATCACCACGTCCTTAGCAGCAAATAGTTGACGGGCATATTGATACGCTTCATCATAACTGCGGAAGCCCGATACCATCATTTGATGTAATCCGCTGAGGTCTTCTATTTGTATTTCAAAGTTGCGAACGAGGAAGTTTGTGAAGTTGAAACGTGCTAACTCGAATAGTAACTTGTTCTCCTTCAATGAGTCGGGGTTGTATATTAGCAAGAACTTAAAGTCTATGTTGCGTTCAGGAGAGAGCTTCGCTTGTCGGATACTGTCGCTATCACTAAGGATGGAAGTGCGATATGACCATACAGCATTTAGGTCGAACTTACCGCTGCGGAGCTTCTTTCCAGCCTGAACACCATTCACTATCATTCCAGCCATCTCACTGATGCGACTGTTAGGGTACTTCTTTACCACCTCCTTCATGTCGGTTAAGCACCCATTAGCGTCTCCCGTGTTTAGCTTACTCAATCCCCCAATGAACAAGAACTTATCTCGGTTGGCTCCCATTGGGAATCGTCTCTCGGAGATTTGAGCGTTACTAGCAACCTCATTATAGCGTCCTTGCTTGAAAGCATCGTAAGTTGAGGCATATAGAGAGTCTTCTATCTGCACGCCGAAACGTAAGTTTTGTTTGTAATAAGGGTCGGTTAAGAGGGTAGTCCACTTACTCTTAGGATATTGCCGACTTAACTTTGTAAGGTAAGTCTCGGCTATTTCGGGTTCGTTCTTACGCATATAAAGCAAGTAGAGATGGTAATAAACATCGTCCATAGCCTCATAGTCAGGATAATTATCACTCACTCTGCGTAGTGCCCGCTCTGATAGACGAAGGTTGTTAAGCCTATCCTTGAATATTACTCCTGAATGATGTAGACCATCCTCAAGTATCTTGTTACTTGCAGCAAGCTGTTCCGCAGTGAATGGGATTTGTGCTAGATAATACTCCCGCTTATGTGGGTCGTTCTTTAAAGAGTCTCTTGTTTGTTCGAGCGAATCCCTCTTTGCTTCGGCTTTATATATGGAGTCGCGTTGAGCATCCGTCATTTCATAAGGGGTGTTAGTGTTTCCAATATTTCTAACAACCGTTTGATTTATGCGTTGCCAGTTGTCGATATTCTCTCTCTTGCCCCATAGTTGTTGGAAAGTAACCTTTCCTTGTTGTACAGCCGTTGGGTTATAGAAATACCAAGTACTCCCTTGTTGATGATTGGAGTTGACTCTTTGAATATTATTCGATGTGTTGTTACGTCCGAAATTACCATCCATACCTTGCTGCTGGGCGTTGTTATTTTGCAAGCCCAGTGCATTTTGTTCCTCTTTCTCCTTCTTCTTCAATGCCGTGATGACCCTATCTATAGCGGCATTACGCTCCTTCTCAGAGCATTTAGCAAGCTGTTGGAGGGAGTCCTGTAGCTGAACAGCATCTGTATAAGGTGCTAATTCGTCTAATATCTTCGAACGATCAGACAACTGTTCATAGTCTTTACGATCTCTGTCGAGTAATCCCAATGCTTCGTCATAGCATTTCTTAGCATTGCCGAAACGCTCTTTAGCCCAATACAAATCGCCAAGATGTAATAACAAAACGCCTTTCTCAATGCCACTACGCGTCGCCTTCTTACGTCCCAGTTCGTAAGCATTGATTGCTGCAAGCGTATCTTTGTTCGCAAGATGTATGTTTCCCATTGCGTAATAGACCTGATCCAGATATTCCTTATTGTTATCTGAAGCCGCCATGTGCCTTAGTTTGCTTATCATCTGCTTGCTTTGTCCTTCTGCCATGACCTCTGTTTGGGCAATGCGAGCGTTGAACTCCAGTTCATAAGGGGGATTGGTACGGATGACGCGTTGGAAGGCTTCATAGGCATCTTGCCTCTTTCCTAATGCTGCATACACTTGTCCAAGTAGATAAAGTTCACGTGCTTTCTGCTTCTGACGCATCTCGTGCTTGATAACCTTTTGTAAGTAAGGCACAGCCTTAGCCAGTTCTCCCGTGTGAAGATAGTAGTCTGCGTAAGTATAATCCCACTCCTTCACCGCACGCCAGTCCATTGAATCACGTTGCATATTGCGAATAACATCCTCCGCATCGTATAGCCATCCCTGTTCTATGTAACATTTAGCCAACCAAGCACGTGCTTTTCCATAGATGGCAGGCTGCCCCTTGTACATACGACTCATGTAGGCGAAGGTTGCAGCAGCCTCTTCAAAGGCTCCTTGATGGAACTGTGAGCGTCCCATTAACATCCATGCCTTCCACAAGAAAGGGTTATATTCACGTCTTGAGAGCCACTCTATGTCCTTATCAGTCTTTCTTCTGTTCTTAGTCCACTCTGGTCTCTTCTTGATACTATGCTTAGCTATTGCCTTCTCTGCCTTTTCTATGGCACGATTAAAGTTACTTTTACCTAAGTCCCGACTATTCTTATTGCCGACAGTATATAGTGGAATAAGTTCGGTAAAGTTATCCTTGTTCCCCTTTTCTTTCTCTATAGAACCATCGATATAAGCCTGTGCTCCATTAAAATATACGTTATATCGGGTATTAAAAGCCTGCCACCAGCGAGATTGGGCGGTGTTATTCTTCGTAGAGCAACCCACAATCACCATTGTAATGATTGCTAATAAAGAGAAGGTTATATGTCTGTTTGCTTTCTTCACGTTAGCCTTCAATCATTGTTATTAGTTCATCCTTAATCTGATTAGGGACATTTATCTCACGGAGGATGAGGCTTCTATTCCAGCCTTTTGCCTCTTGTGGCTGCATGGTATAGAGTATATTGGCAAACTCCTCGGCTTCTTCATCGGTGTATTGATTCGACTGTCGCCCACGGAAACGATCGAGTTCTTCGTCATCATAGTACTCTATTTCCCTTGTTGCAGCTTCCATCATGCACACTTGCTCGCACTTATCATCTGTGCCATCACACGATGAGCAATCACCAGAAGTAGGCATAACAACATCGGGTTCACCCTCTTTCTTCTTGGTGAATAAGGTTGTTATGGCAGCAAAAAGAGCCAGTACTATAAGTGCGCCAATGCCAATATAAAATATACTCATTTGTTCTTTTCTTCTTTTGGAAACATGAGAAGTAGGACAGATAGGCTATTCTACCTCCGTAATGTGAAAGCCCGCAGAACGTAAGTCAGCCCAGAAGTGAGGATAAGACTTCGTTACAACTTCTGGATGATCTATGCGTATTTCCCCCAGTTTGATAGCTAATGGAGCGAAAGACATTGCCATTCTATGGTCTTCGTATGTGTTGATGACAGGAAGAGAAACAGGTTCGCAACGTTCACCCTCCCATGACAACTCCCCTTCGTTACGGCTTTGAAGGACGTAGCCCAGCTTTGCCATCTCTGTTTTCATTGCTTCTATGCGGTCTGTCTCTTTGATTCTTAGACTGTTCAAGCCCGTGAAATGGAAGGGAATACCCAACACTGGACATGCTGCTATTAGTGTTTGTGCCAAGTCTGGATGGTTAATAAAGTCGTAATCCATCCTATTCAGCATACGGGTATGGCGTGTTAGTGTTGCGTCAGTCAGCCCTTCTGCATTCTTGCGAGCGAAGTTTGTCTTTATACCCAGCAATGAGAAGATGTATCGAACAGCTGCATCTCCTTGGCGTGAACCATCTTTTAAACCAGAGATAACCACCTCTGCGTCTAAATCATCTTGTAATGCAAGTATCTCATACCAATAGCTTGATGCCGTCCAATCATTCTCTATCGTGTAAGTTCGGTGTGTGTATTGCTGTGGTTTGACGCTAATTGTGTCGAAGTTAGTCCATTCGGCGGCAACTCCAAACTCATGCATAATATGCAAAGTGAGGTCGATGTATGGTCTAGACACAATCTCCCCCGTGAGTTTCAAGTCCAATCCTTTGGTCAAAATGGGCGCAATCATGAGTAAAGCCGAAACGTATTGCGAACTCACATTGCCAGGTATTACCAGTTGTCCACCCTCTAATTCGCGTCCACGAATGCGCAGGGGAGGATAGCCCTCATTACCAATATAATCAATATCTGCACCTAAGTAACGCAAAGCATCAACGAGAATCTTTATCGGTCTATGCTTCATTCGCTCTGTTCCCGTGATAATATGCTCTCCTTGTAATAGGCATAAATACGCTGTCAGAAAGCGCATTGCAGTGCCAGAAGCCTTTATGTCAATCACATCTGATGGTTGGGAGAAAGCCTGCAAAATAACTTTTGTGTCATCACAATCCGATAAGTTCTCTGGTAGAATCCCCTCTTTTGTAAGTGCCTGCACGATAAGTGCACGATTACTAACGCTCTTTGAGGCTGGAAGTGTGATGCGAGTATCAATATGTTGGGGTGGAGTTATGATGTATTGCATGCTTCTTCAGTGCATAATTATTACATCACAAAATTACAAAATAAACTTGGGATGTGAGAAAAAGAACTTCAAAAGTTTGCTAATATCATGGAAAGTAAGTAATTTTGCAGGGCTTTTAAAGGAACGGGATGTAGTTCAGTAGGTTTAGAATGCTGGTCTGGGGGACCAGTGGTCGCCAGTTCGAGTCTGGTCATCCCGACTTAATTGAAGAGAAAGAAACCATTCTTTGGTTTCTTTTTTTTGTTTTTTAAGCTGTTAAAAACGTTTTCTTCGAATCGACTTAAAGCCTTCCTGTAATGTTACAAAAGGCTTGGAGAAGTATTACAGAAGCCTTGGAGAGGTATTACAGAAGGCTTGTAATAATTCTGAAGGTTATTAAGTGCTACCGAGTGTTATATTTTTCTGATAGGAGTTAATTACATTTTCTATTATCAAAGTACGCTTTGTGCATAAAAAGGTATGGTTAGTAATAGCTTTTCCAATTCTTATTTGTATCTTTGTTTCCCATAGTGAAAACCAAAGTCTATTAATTTCTACAAATGAAGATGAGCATGAGAAAGACGATAATGGAGGGAATCTTTGGGGGTAATCTCACCTGTGATCATGTGCAACTTAGGGCTGGAACATCTGCTTCCTCTTGTCTGGTGTATGCGAATTATGCTATTAATAAGATACTGATAAGCATGTTTGTATTACTCGTTGCATTGCCAATGAAGGCTCAAAACTTTCGAACTCTGCGCGATGTAAAGGTGAATGAAACTGTACTCGACCTTTCTCAAACTGCCTGCAAAGTGATTCCACGTAATGCAATGCACTCTCGGCATAGATTACAAAAGCTTATTCTCCCTGCGACTTTGGACTCTATTGGTAGTCAGGCATTCTTTGCCTGTGATGGTTTAAAGGGGCAATTACTCATCCCATCATCAACTCGTGTGATAGAGACATCGGCTTTCAATGGTTGTCGTGGTTTGAGTGAACTCGTGTTTGAAGGTTCTCCTCGTTTGGGGTCTTTTGCTTTTGCTAATTGTAAGGGCTTGCGTGTGATACGTCTTTCAGCACTTGTTCCACCCGTTTGTGCAACTAATACCTTTGTAGGAATTGATTTTAAGAAAGTCAAACTCATTGTTCCTTCAAAGGCAAAAGCGGCTTATCGGAATGCTGTGGGTTGGCGTTCTTTCTTTTCGAAGACCGAAGAGAAGAATGTTTGTGAGCCTGAAGAATTACTCGTTCCACGTCCTCTTCGCATGGAAGTGTTCTCTAAAACAGATTCGAAAGGCGTTTATAAAAAAGCGTTGAATTGGTCGGATGTTATCGGCATTGAGGCTTCGAACGGCTTAGATAATGAAAAGGAACAAGCGGAACGCATACTTCGTGAACGTACAACGAGTGTGCTCCGTCCGCAAGCTAATAATATAAAAGGTGGGAAGAGTAGGGGAGTAATGGTGCGTTTATCCCTTGATTCAACCCTAAACAATGCTGAGGCTTATACGTTAGACATATCAAATAAAGGTGTAGAGATAAAGGGAAAAACAGCAGCGGGAGTGTTTTATGGACTGATGACACTCGAACAATTATGTATAGGGAATGGTGTTGCTGCCCCCTCAACAACGATTCCTCCTCTTTATATAGTAGACCAACCGCGAACGGAAGTGCGTGAGTTAATGGTGGATCCAGTGCGTCATTTCATCCCATTCAACGATTTAAAGCACTTCATTGTAGAGATGGCTCGCTTCAAATTCAATGCTCTTCACCTCCATTTAGTTGATGATCAAGCATGGAGAATAGAGATTAAGAAGTATCCAGAACTTACTCAGAAAGCCTCCGATAGAGTAGGAATGGATGATATGCCAGAGCGTATTAGCGGCTTTTATACGCAAGAGCAGATGCGTGAGTTGGTACGTTTTGCAGCTCAATATCATGTTATGGTGATTCCAGAGATAGAACTTCCCGGGCATGAAGTGGCTGCTATTCATTGTTTCCCACAACTTTCTTGTGCTAAAAAAGAAGTCCCCATTCGTTTGACCTGTGGCGTTAGTAATGACTTACTTTGCCCTGCCGAACCCTTTGTTTACGAGTTTCTTGATAACGTTCTAAAGGAGTTAGCCGAGGTGTTCCCTGCTCCATACGTTCATCTGGGCGGTGATGAGGCGGGTCAACCACCATTAGGAGCGTGGACAAACTGCCCTGCTTGTAAGGAACTAAAGCAAAAGGAAGAGTTTACTGAGAACTGGCAATTACAACAATACCTCTTTGATCGGGTTATAAAACAGCTTCATCAGTTGGGGAAGACGCCGATGTATTGGTATGAGAAGGAGTTTAAGACGATTCAGCCGGGGTGCGTTGTTTATGCTTGGCGGAATGGGTTAACGCAGGTGGCGATAGATGCAGCCGTGCGTAACAAAGCAAAGATTATGATGTGTCCAGGCGAGCATTGCTATCTTGACTACCCACAAGGGCGAGGCGATATGCCAGAGGTTAATTGGGGAATGCCCGTTACTTCGCATGAACAAACTTATCGTCTTGATCCGGCATGGGGGATGGATAGCACCTTTGTACAGCATAATCTCTTAGGCGTTAGTGGTACACTTTGGAGCGAATGTATCAACTCAACGGAACGACTTTATTATCAAGCTTTCCCTCGTGCTGCTGCTTTGTCGGAAGCAGGTTGGACCATTCCTGAACGGCGCAGTTATACTGATTACCTCCTTCGAGTGCGCCCTTTGATGGACGATATGTTGCGTCGTGGTATCGCAGTGAATGTGAATTAAACAAATAAACACCCCTTTTTACACCGAAAGTCCACTTTTCTTTTAAATCTCTTTGCCGTTTTAATATCTTTTATTACTTTTGCAGCCGTAACAAAAAAACGATAATGATTCAAGCATTAAATATTCAAGCCACAACGAACAACGCCTTATATAATAAAGGTGTTGCTTGTTGTGCTTCTGTATTTGAATCATTGAATACGGAGAGAAAAATAATCGAGAAAAAGATAGCAAATAATTTGGTAGTTCCAAATATTTGTATACTCTCTCTCTCTCTCTCTCTCTCTCTCTCTCTCTCTCTCTAGTAGAGCAGGCGTAAATTACACATTTTTTTCTTCTCGCATACGCGCGCGCGAAGCGTGCCGTAAAGCCAGTAAACAAAGGACTTCCAAGAGTTTCCTTTGTTTGTTTTTGTGTCTTTACTTAAACTGAAATATAGAGAAATTTAAAACGTAATAACAACTATTTTTAATCAATAAAAGAAATGAGAAAAAAGAAACAGAAAAGAGACTATGAATGTCCCGAGTGCAACGTGCATGAACTTCAATTCGAAAAATTTATTTGTGCTTCCGTAACGCTAAATCCACAAGGTTCAAGTGAAGAGAATTGGAACAATGATAAGGAGATAAATGCCGATCACGAAGAATGGGTAGGATCGTCTACTGAAGTTGCTCCATAGAAGATCGATATTTGGTGTATAAAATTTATAAGAATAATTAATTCATGACAGAAATGAAGAACTTTTTTTCTATTATATGTATGTTAGTTGCTATGCTAACAATATCTTGTAGTAATGATGATGTAGTTAATAATACTGCAAACAAGGTGAATGCTGCAAAAGATATTAAATTTGAGATTTCATTCAGTGACTATAACGCAGATGATACCATTAGTCATGGTACGCGTGCGGCTATTGATCCACAAGTACAGAAAACTCAAATTGTTCCTATGGGTGAAATGATGTATGCTGAAGTTAGTTTACAGCGAGATACTACTAAGACAATTGACAAAGTAGGGAAAGCAATGACACGCGCTTTAACAAATGGCACATACACTATTTATGCTTATCAGGGAACAAGTCTTAAAGGTACTTTAAAAGGAACTGTTACAAGTAATGTATTTACCCCTACAAGTAGCAATGAAGAGATTGGTCTTGAACCAGGTACATATACCTTTGTTTGCTGCAATGAAAAAGTACAGGTTAATGGAGAAACTTGGAGTATTGATCGTAGTGATGTCGAGAATGCACGTATAGGTATAGCCAAGAACGTTGTAATTACACCAACACCAAGGAAACAAAAAGTTGCTTTCCAGATGAAGCATGTTGGAAGCCGAGTTAAAGTTGTTATGCAAGCAGATGGTTTTCCTCCACGTGATGTGACAGGTAATTTCTCTTCTACACTTAATATACCTTCAAAAATCAACTTTAATACATCCACTCAAACTTATGCGGTAGCAGGAACCGTTCCATTTACAAACAATATTACTTTTACTTATACAACAGGGACTGCTTGGACTAATGCCCCAACAGCTCCAGAAGGTTGGAATGATTATTATTATTTTCTTCCAAAAACAAATGGAGCTAATCTAAAATTTACAATAACTGGTGGAACTGCTTATCGATTACCAATTACAGGTCGTTCTGTTACATTCCCTGCGCTAGCCTCAATGTCCTCGAATGATTCATATCGCTTAGTGATGAAAGTTCACTATAATTACATATACCTTTTCAGTGATGGAACTACTGGACAGAAGACTGATGCAAACTTCAGTTCTAAAACACCTATAGCAGTGGTGGTGAGCCGCTCTAAACGTATTGCAGCAGCAATAAAAGATATTGACCCTAGTGCGATAAGTAATTTTAAATGGGGAAAAGATAATGTAGTTACAACAAATACTGCAAGTGCGACTCTAAGTGACCACCTTTCTGATTTAAAAGGTTATGATTATACTTATTCGACAACCTATAGTACTGATGGTATTATAAAAGGAAATGATGCAATAAACTATCCAGCCTTTTATGCTGCAGCCCATTATGACGCTGGTGTCCCTATAACTGGAGCTAACATTGGAAAATGGTATTTACCATCTATTGGAGAATGGAATCTTTATTTTAAAAACCTTGTACATTTTAGTAATGAAGATATTGATTATTTGCCAAATCCATCAGCAGGTTTGAATGATATGTATTTTCCTGACACGTATGCTCTAAAGTTTACTAGTCAACGATCCAAAGGTGCAGGAAAAAGTCTTTATGCCTCATCTTCAGAGCTTTCTACATCGCAATATTATGCTTATTGTTATGAACATTTTGAAAACCAATATATGGGTGGATGGACAGTGTTGCATCTGATTGATAGAAATTATGTGGTTCAGGGGAATAAGAATAATGACAGTCGTATGTTTGTCCGTCCTTTTGTTCATTACTAAATGTATAGTGCCCCAAAAGTATATGGTCACGGATAAGCATAAATTTGCATGCTGTCAGAAGAAAAATTATATACGGTTCCCCGTAAATTTATATACGGTTAGAAATTTACGGGGAAGCGGTTAGAAAAATATTTTTATCAAATAAAAATTTTCGGCTAACCGTATATAATTTCGGCTTTGAACTTTGAACTTTGAATTTTGACCTTAGAACATTGATTTCTGAACATTGAACGGTGACCTTTCTCTTGAAAGTTGTGCTTTCGATGAGTGAAAACGATACAAGGAGACAAAGCTAGAGATACTTTTTATAACTTTACTGGAGGCGGCGTCAGTCCTCTATCCTTAATGCGACTTAGGAGCATTGACGCAGCCTCTATATATTTGAAAAACAAAGAAGTGCTGCAAAGTGCAGTACGATAATAATTAATAATTTAAATCTTATAATCAAATGAAAATCAAAATGGTTTCGCGGAAGAATCCGCAAAAGAAGTCAGAGGTGAAGTATTATGCTAGTCCTATCAATGCTGGTAAGAAGACGTTGCGTGACATTGCGAAGGATATTGCCGGTCGTTCGTCTTTGACACGTGGTGACATTGAGAATGTCCTCACGAACTTTATGGAGTGTCTGCCTTCTTATCTCCGTGATGGCTTTAGCGTTCAGTTGGGCGAGTTCGGTACGGTGCGTTTAACCTTATCAAGCGAGGGTGCTTTAAATGAAAAAGCCTTTAAGACTGAAACAATCAAACCTCGAGTAACATTTACGCCAGGCGTGGAGTTGAAAGCTGCCTTGCGCGATAACTCTTACGAGACACCGAAGAAGAAGGAAAGCCTCACCCCCGCCCCCTCTCCGAATGGAGAGGGGAGTGAAGACCACACTGGACCACAGGCAGGGTAAAAGCCCCCTCAAAGAAGCCTCCCCAAGCCCCTCCGAAGGAGGGGATGTCCTTATTGGATATAGTTTGAAACGACTGAGAGCCTGTAAGTAGGGTTATGGACATCCCCTCCTTCGGAGGGGCTTGGGGAGGCTTTCTTTTAGGAGGCTTTCTTTTTATATACCACGGGAGCATTTATTAGATTGATTCAGGGTATCAATCGTTCTGTAATAAGACAACTCGATTATATTAATTGTGAAATTAATGTCTTTCAAAACTAGTGTATTAATTTGGTTCTCTCGCTCCTGTGGTACGGCCTCACCCCCAGCCCCTCTCCTACAGAGAGGGGGGCGCCTAAAGGGGTGGGGCTTTTGTGTGAGACAGAAGAACATAGGCTTTGAAGACATGGTAACAGAGGAACACAAAACTTTAGTAACACAATTTTTCGATCGAAAGGTTCTGATAATATTCATTACTCGATTTTATAAAGTTAAGAAGTTTAATTTAGACATCATGATTGGTGGTGTAGAAGAGGTAAATGTATTATTCTATGGGCATCAGGAAGTAATTTCCTATTTCTTTTGTATATTTGCAATATAAAAAATGTTAGCGATATGACTAGACAAGAAATTTCTGAATATATACGTATCCAATATCCTAGGGAGAATGAGCGGTGTGAATGGAAAGAATATAAGAACCTAAAAAATAGTCTTTGTGGGCATGAAGGTGATGATGTTGTTTCTTATGTGTCTGCTATTTCTAATATGAATGGAGGCGCCATTGTTATTGGTGTTCAAGATAAGACTTTCGAAGTAATTGGTATTCAAAACTTTGGAAACTACTCTGTAGAATCTGCGAAAGCAAAAATCTCCGAGAAATGTCGTAATCTACCAATTGAAAATCTGGAGATTGATGAGCTGAAAGCAAATGATACTGGTGATATTGTCTGGATAGTGAATATTCCTAAGCATAAGGCGAGATTACCTGTGTATGCCCATAATAAGGCATGGCAAAGGGTTGGCGACTCTTTAATAGAAATAAAACGTGAAAGGATTGACTCCATCCTCTCTGAACTTGTAATTACGGAAGACTGGAGCGTTGGAATTATTCCTCAAGCAACTATTGATGATTTAGATTCTGATGCGATAGAGAAAGCACGTAAAGAATATATTATCCGTAACCCTTATCGAAAAGCAGAAATTTCAGCTTGGAGTAATGACAAGTTTCTTGATAAAGCTAAGGTAACTATTAATGGTAAGATAACTAGGGCAGCTTTGATATTGTTAGGAAAAGAAGAAAGTGAACACTTCCTCAGCCCCTATGTGGCTTGTATACGTTGGTCTTTGAGGAGTGTTGGGACAATGCAGAATAAGGATTATGAGATATTACCAATACCATTACTTCTTAGTGTTGATCGCTTATACAATAAAGTTAGGAATGTGAAGTATCGTCTTGTGCGTCCAGATTCTCTTTTCCCTGATGAAATGTTGCGTTATGATATGTTCAACATACGTGAGCCTCTAAATAATGCTATTGCACACCAAGACTACACGAAGTGTGCAAGAATTGAGGTTGTGGAATATGAAGATAGTCATATTATTTTTCAGAATTATGGTGAATTTTTGCCACAAAGTGTAGAAAATGTTGTAACCAAAGATTGTCCAGAATCTGTTTATCGCAATCGTTTTCTCGTAGAAGCCATGCGTAACTTTAACATGATAGAGACAGAAGGAGGTGGCATAAAGAAGATGTTTATAAACCAGCGAGTAAGATTATTTCCCATGCCAGAATATGATTTCTCAAATGGTAAGGTTCGAGTTATAATTACAGGTAAGGTTATTGATGAGAACTTTGCACGCATCTTGACGGATAATCCTAGAATAAGCCTTGAAGATATTATATTGTTGGATAAGGTTCAGAAGCAAAAACTAATTTCAGATGAGCAAGTCTCTTATCTTAGAAAGAAAAAACTCATAGAGGGGAGAAAGCCACATTTTTATTTGGTACATAAGATAGTGTCTAAAACGAAAGATATAGTTTTGAAGAGCCAGTATATCAAGAATCGTAGCTTTGATGATGAATATTTTATGAATATGATTATTGAATATTTAAAGAGATTTGGTAAGGCTTCCCGTAAAGATATAAATGACTTATTAAAGAACAAGTTATCTGACGTATTAAATAATAGTCAGAAGACTAATAAGATAGATTATCTATTAAAGAAATTAAAGAAATCAAATGTGATTAAAGTTGATGAAAAGAGGTTCTGGATTTTGGTTTCTTGACTTCACTTCTTAACAGTAAATTATCACGGAATTTTCGTGGAATTCCGTGAGATTCTGTGATAATTCCGTGAGGATATTTTGTAATATGTTGATTACTAGTAGAATAAACTCCTAAGTTTTATACTGCTTTTCCGTGAGTTTTAAGTGATATATTCTTATTAAGAAGACTGTATTATCGTTTGTTACTTCGTGATTTCCTAAATTGGATAAGACAACATTTTTATATTGAGGGGATCTTTTTGTTTATAATAACACCCCAATGGAGCTGCTCCTTTAGGAAGGGCTCCGTTGGGGTGAGGCTTTTTTATAGGTTGATACGAATGCCACCGATAACCCATGTGCTGGGTTGAGGGACGTTTCCATAATCAAGATAATGCGTTCCGAAGAGGTTGTTAGCCTCCAGATAGGCTGTCCAACTCTTATCATTCCAACTTAATCTAGCGTCCATTACGCCGTAACTTCTGTATTTGTGACGTTGGTTATTTACGTCCAAATAGCTGCCCATACGGTGTTGGAAGCGATAGTTAAGACCAAGGTCAAGATTGCGCCAAAGGTTCATTTGGAGGTTACTTACCACCTTATTCTTTAAGTATTCGAGGGCATATTTGCTCACGATACCTGCTTGCTCTGTCTTATCCTGGTTGATGTAACTATAAGCAACACCGAACTTCTTAAAGAAACGTTGCGATGGGATGAGCTGCAGAAGATTAAAGTCAAGTGCCATCTCTGCCCCGAAGTCGTTGATAGTTCCAAAGTTAACACTCTTCCAAAGCGGTGCTCCGTTGGCATCTAAAGTCCCATCATTGATCCAGTCGATGAGGTTCTTATGATGATTCCAATATAGACTCGCCCTGGCAGTAACACCCTTGTCTTCATATTTAACGCCAGTCTCTAATGCTGAAAGTTCCTCTGGTTTGAGGTGCTTATCAGCCTTATGTCCACCTACAGAATAGAACAACTCCGTTACAGAAGGCATACGAAGAGAGGTGTTGTAAGAGGCATATAACTTCCATGCTTGTCCAATGCGATAACTTGCGTCAATGCCTGGGTAAACACGCATGTGCATATCAGCTTGTGTGTTCTTAACGGCTATTAAACCCGCAGATAACGTGAATCGGTCAAGGATGAGATTGTGTTCAAAGACGAACTGGATATTCGTTCTGTTTAGACCAACGGTGTAGTCTCTGTCCGTACCATGTATGTGCTTAGGCTTAGCAAGCGGTTCGCCAAGGTTACCACTGACGAGATCTTCATTGCGAATCTCGGCTCCAACGGCCGTTCGTCCTAGTTTCCAATCAAAGTAAGTATTGAGGTTTACACCATAGACATCTGTGCGGTGATAATTGAAAGGATACTTGTTTGCAGCGTTTCGGAACAGTTCGAAGCGATCCATGCTGCGGTTCCAATAGATGGCAGGACGGATGTGGAAACGCCCTTGAAGATTCTCTGCTTGTATGGCAGTAAAGGTTTTGAAAGTGTGTTCGAACTGGTCATCATACTTCGTTGAGTAGAATGTGTTAGAGCCAAAGTCCTTGATACTCATACCCGCGTGCCACTGAACTCTAACGTCGTTATCCGTGTAATTACCTTGATAGAAAGCCTTACCTGTGCGATAATCAGCATTCAGTTTGCCTGCTTTGTTACGAAGATAACCATCACTGCGGGTATATGAACCAGATAGCTGATTGTTCCATTTTCCCTTTGATAAGTTCGCTCGCATACCAGCACTAAGATAGCCATAAGAGCCGCCTTCGACGTGTGCGGAGAGACTTGATTGTGGTGGAGTTTGGGTTACAATGTTTATAGCACCTAATAAAGAAGACGTACCATAAACTCGTGCAGCAGGTCCTTCAAGAATTTCGATGCGCTCGATTTCACTAATATCAACTGGGAAATCGAAAGCGTTATGACCTGTTTGTGCATCACAGATATTGATGCCGTTGAGAAGAATTGTGACTTGTTCGGAGTTGCCCCCACGTATGCTTACGTCTGTCAAAGCCCCTAGAGGACCCTTTTGTCGTACATCGACACCGACGGCATACTTCAATAAGTCATTTACACTCTGTACTGGCGCCGCTTGGATCTCCTCACGACTTAGTACAGTTACCATTCTCGCTTGCTGACTAACAGTCAGTGGTGCGCGTGTTCCCGTGACGCTTATTTCATCCATCATCACGCCTCGGTTGGTTATAACTGAGTCCATTTCTGCCTTTTCAGCATTAACGCTAATGCCTTTGGCAGTAGCATGCTGTAAGGTAGCAACACTCAGTACACCAATCAAAACCTCCTTACCAAGAACGGCAAAGAGCGAGTAGCCGTGATTAGAGAAGTGCTTAAACTTCAGGACACTGCGCTTTTCAAAAGTTGGTTTGTACATAATATAATTAATAAAAAACGCCAGTTGTAAGTTTGTTAACAGACTGGCAAACGGGTGCAAAAGTACTAAATCTTTTTGTAACAACAATGTTTAATCGATGTCAATGTGCTTTTCTGCAATAAAGAGAGATAAAAGTAAGGTTGTTATAGTGCTTATATTCCATCTTTTTAGTACTTTTGTTGGCAATTAATTCTCAGCATCGACAAACTATTAATTGCACAATGAAAGCATTACGTGACCGTATTTTAAAGGATGGTAAGTGCTATCCTGGAGGCATCCTAAAGGTAGACAAGTTTATTAATCATCAAATGGATCCTAATTTGATGAAGCGTATCTGTGTGGAATTCATACGTAGATACGCCTCAACGGAGATTAATAAAATCATCACAATAGAGGCTAGTGGCATTGCACCAGCTATCATGATGGGGTTCTTATTAGACCTTCCTGTTGTCTTCGCAAAGAAGAAGAAGCCTTCAACCATGGCTGACATGCTGTCGACGACAGTGTTTTCTTTCACGAAGCAACGTGAGTATCATGTCGTAATATCCAAAGAATACCTTAGAGAAGGCGATAAGGTGTTGTTCGTTGATGACTTCCTTGCCTACGGAAATGCGGCTAAAGGTATCATAGACTTGTGTAAACAAGCAGGCGCGGAACTAGTAGGTATGGGCTTTATTATCGAGAAAGCATTCCAACATGGACGTGATGCAATAGAGCAAGCAGGCGTTCGCTGTGAGAGCTTAGCAATCATTGAATCGCTTGAGAATTGTGAGATTAAGATGAAAGAAGATTAAAAAAGGTGGGCATTATGTGTCCACCTTTCTTATTTATAATCTATTTCATCTATACAAAGATTCAATTAAGTGTGTTCTAAAGGACATATAACTTCACCTTATTATATTATAGTTTAAAAGTAAAAGAATGGAAAAGTCGAAAGAACTTATCTATGGTTTGAATGACAAACCACCCCTTCGTGAAACCTTATTTGCGGCTTTGCAGCATTTATTAGCCATCTTTGTGGCTATTATCACGCCTCCACTTATTATCAGTTCGGCGTTGAAATTTGACTTAGAGACCACTGGCTTCCTCGTTTCTATGTCTCTTTTCGTATCAGGGTTAGCCACCTTTATTCAGTGTAAACGCTTTGGTGCATTAGGAGCAGGGCTTCTCTGTATTCAGGGAACATCCTTCTCTTTCATCAGTCCAATAATTGGTGCTGGAATGTTAGGTATGGTTGGCGGAAAGATGAACGTTGAAATGGGTTTGAGTTACATCTTCGGAGCATGCCTTGTAGCGGCTTTTGTGGAGATGATAGTGAGTCGTTTACTCCCTTATACACGTAAGATCATCACACCATTAGTGTCTGGTATTGTTGTTTCCCTCATTGGTATGTGCCTCATTAAGGCTGGTATCAATTCGTGCGGAGGTGGTCAGTCGGCTATAGATGCTGGTACTTTCGGATCCATGCAGAATCTAGGTTTAGCCTTCTTAGTACTTGTCAGCATTATATTCTTTAATCGTTCGAGCAACAGATTCCTACGAATGGCATCCATCGTGTTGGGCTTGTTGGTTGGATGTATTGCTGCTTACGCCCTTAACATGATTGACTTTTCACGCATAAGTGGTGCTGGAACGCTGAATATACCAACCCCCTTCAAGTATGGACTGCACTTTGATTTAGGTTCCATCATCGGTCTTGGACTTATCTACTTGGTTACTGCTGTTGAAGCCTTCGGCGATATTACAGCTAACTCATTGATATCTGGCGAGCCAGTTGAGGGTCCTGTATTCTTGAAGAGAGCACAGGGTGGAATCTTAGCAGATGGTTTTAATTCTTTCCTAGCCGCTGTCTTCAATAGTTTTCCTAACTCCATCTTTGCTCAAAACAATGGTATGATACAATTAACAGGCGTTGCCAGTCGTTATGTAGGGTATTTCATTGCAGCTGCCTTGGTGTTATTAGGACTCTTCCCTGTGGTTGGTCAGCTCTTTTCTCTTATTCCTGATGCCGTCTTAGGAGGTGCCACTCTCCTCATGTTTGGTACTGTTGCTGCAGCAGGAATCCGTATCATCGCTTCAACGAAGATAACTCGTAAGGCAGTATTGGTTATGGCAATCAGCTTCGCAATGGGCTTGAGTGTAGAGTTAGTGCCTAATATTCTTGATAAGATGCCAGACCTCATTAAGAGTATCTTCTCAAGTGGTATCACCACAGGAGGACTTACTGCTATCCTCGCTAATGCGTTTATTCGTATTAAGGAGTAGGCATTTATTATTTTTTATCATCGTTTCGGTGCGTTTTCCTTATAAATGTTTATCTTTGCAGATAATGTTGAGGAGAACGCACCGATAGCGTTTCCTATTAGAGAAGAAAATATATTTTAAAGACTATGTCGATACAGAATAGAAAGCGTAAATTTACTAAGTCAATCGCCTTTAAGGTACTTTGTGGACTGGTGATACTCATTCTTTTAGGGATAGGATATAACCTGGTTGTTGCTGATGATGATAGTCCTTTGAGCGAAGAAGAGCAAGAGGAAGAACAGCAACGCACTGCAGATAAAGACACGATAGACATTGTTGGCGATTATTTATGGCCTAATGCAAAGCCTTCAAAGAGTGATTTAACGACCAATGATGATAAGGATAAGACTGCAGATGAGGCTAAGGATAAGACTGACAAGGCTGATAAAGCTAAGGGAAAGGAAAGCACATCCCATCAAGAAAGCAATGAGGCACCAATGGCTGCACCAGCTTCTCCTGCCCCAGCAACGCCTGATCCAGAACCTTCTAGTAAGCCTTCTGCACCTACGATAGAGAAGATGAATGCACCAAAGGTCGAACGATTAGATTAAAGAAGACGTATATTTCAATTAGAGAGAAAGTGAGGTTCTATCATGAAACGATTGTTTTTATGTTTGTTTTCGGCACTCCTAATGGTTGGATGTGTAACGACTTACTATGATTCTGATGACAAGCCTGTATCTAAGGAGACGATGGCTCAACTGAAAGCTGCTGCTGTCAAGGCTCATTTAGGCGGGCATCGTTACCGCATCTTCATGGATAGAATGGAGCCAATGAGAGGTCCTTCCATCTATTTACAAGATGATTGGGGCATTGAAGTAAGCGGTGATTCGGTTGGTTTATTCCTCCCTTATGTGGGTAGGGTGTACCAGATTCCATACGGTCGGGGCGGTGGCTTGTCCCTTGTTTCGCCTCTTTTGAGTTACAAGGAAGAGCCTATGAAAGGTGGCAGACGCATTTTTATGACCACTCGCAACGATTATGAGAGTTACCAGATGGTCTTGGAAGTGTTCGACAATGCGACAGCCTCCTTGCTTGTCAACCCTAGTGGGAAGGATGCGATACGCTTTACCGGTGTGATGGAACTCAATGACAGTTTTACAGTTAAGGGTGGTAAGCCCGTGAAGAAACGGCAAATGTCGTTTATGAAACTATAAGATTAGGATAAAAACATTCATCCTGTCTCTGCTCATTTACTAATTGGTAAGGTGCAGATGACAGGATTTTTCATTTTAAGAAAGTAGCTTTTTTAGTAGAGAAACACAGTTTTAACAGTTGAGCCTATCAAAGTGTAAAAGGCTTGAAAGATAACTATTCACCTTGATTTGATGTATGTCAATTATATGACAATATGCTAATTGTTGTGCATAAAACCCTTAATAATAGTATAGTTCGCTTTCTTTTCAAAGCTATTTAACGCTTATTTCTTCTCTTTTTGTTATTCTTTTTGCTCTTTAATTACAACTGAAAAGGCACGAAAAATTACTTAAAAATACCCTTCAGAATATTTGGTTGTATCATAGTTTACTATTAATTTTGCTCATAGAAAACGAATAATTAAAGACCTAACAACAATGAAAAAGTTCTTTTTAGCAGCTTTTGTCTGCTTGATTTCAGCAACATCTTTCGCTCGTGAAGGTGTGACAACAACAGTAGTATCACGTGATACAATCTTCTACAATCAAGCGTTACGATCAGTGAAAAGCTCTGAGAACGTTGCTTACTATCGTCTTCTTGCAAAAGAAAGCTATAAGGGTGTAGAGCGAGACATCTTCCAGGACTTCTATCCAGATGGTCAGAAGCGTTTGGAGGGTGGCTATTCTTTCCTCGACTTAGGCAATGATGCCAACACAGTTCTTGATGGTCATGTAACCGCTTATTACCCTAATGGCATGGAGAAGTGGCATTGCAATTACAAAGATGGTAAGCGTGAAGGCTATCTAACGCTGCACTTGCGTGATGGAAGTATCGGTGTTGTGGCTTATAGAGAAGGTAAGAGTCGTTTCGACTACATGACGATTACACACCCTGATGGTCGAATGGAAAAGGTTGGATTGAAGCACTATTCAAGTCTGATCCAGTAGGAGTTACCTGTCAGAGTTTAGTAATTACAAGCCTCCCCAAGCCCCTCCAAAGGAGGGGATGTGGGTTACTAAGATATAATGGAGGTATGAAAAGAATGAGTAGCGAATTATAATTAGATTTAACAAGAGGCTCTCTTTGATTCAAAGAGAGCCTCTTGTTAATTGCAAAAGGGCGTCTCTTCGATATGAAGGAACGCCCTCTTCAATTGGAGTATCTTTTATCTTTCTGCATAGCCACTTGTTTGTTGCTAAGGAGACGTGGTCTCTTTCTCTGTCTTATACATAAAGTCATAAATTATTTCAGTCACTCTTTCCTTGCCTTCATGTGTAAGATCAGGAAGAGTGAAGAGCCTTCCTTTCGTTGTATAAATTATCTGAACGATGAACGGAACGAAGTGGTAATTATAATCGTTGACGCCTTCTATCTCATCAGCTGTTACTTCGATGTACTTACAACGGAGGCAATCATAAAAGCAGATGTGGTCTCCTTTGATGGAAAGATAGTCTTTCTTCCATAATTTCTGACATGTAATAAAGAGCTTGAAAAGCCAATATGAGATGGCAAGACCAGTCATCCACAATGCAAGAATAAGCATTAGAGGATGAGATGCATCTGTTCCTTTGTGTCCAAAGAAGAACCATATACAAAACAAAACAGGGATGGGCGCATGCAACGTATCGATGAATAGCAATGGACTATACTTGTATTTGATAATCATATCAGAACTGCGTGTAAATGAAAGGTTGTATACTATGCTGGCTAAAGTTGATGACTAATTGCAGAACAAAGGCGAAGATAGCGAGCTTCACCAGCCATGGTGAGCGGATGAACTTCGTTTGTAACCATTCATAATCAGCCTCTTTAATGCTGTGAAGTTCCAAACTAATGAGTACAACTGCCGTCCAGAGCGGGTATTCTAACAGGAAAGTGTAAGCATCACTCAGCCTAGTTGTTTGAATGATATTCGTTATCAATGTCAGAGCAGAGTCCATATTAGGGGCACGAAAGAATATCCATGCGAGTGAAATATAGCCGAAGGTGATGAACCAACAAGCAACTTTTATAGGCTTGGAATTGGGTATCTGCTTCAGACCATTGTTGTTGCAAAACTTATGAACGACAAGTCCTATACCGTGCATAACGCCCCATACGATGAACATCCACGATGCCCCATGCCATAAACCAGCAATAATCATGACAGAGAAGCTATTGAGATAAGTGCGAACAGTACCCTTTCTGTTACCTCCAAGAGGGATATATAGGTAATCGCGAACCCATGTTGAAAGTGCAATATGCCATCTATGCCAGAACTCCGTGAGGTTAAGACTTTGGTAAGGGAAGTTGAAATTGTCCTTTAACTCATATCCCATCAGGGCAGCAACACCAATAGCTAGGTCGCTGTAACCCGAGAAGTCGCAGTAAATCTGCACCGAGAAGCCCAACACACCCATAAGATCTCCAAAGCCATTCTGCACTGCTGGCGCATCAAACACTATGTTGTTATATTGCGCAAGATAGTCTGCTATGAGCGTCTTCTTTATCAATCCGCAGACAATCAACCACAGTCCTTTATACACAAGGGCACTCTTGATATTCCTTTTAGGGGTTTGAATCTGTGGTAATAATACTTCGGCACGGGTGATAGGACCAGCAATGAGGAGGGGAAAGAACGTCAGATAGAATGTATAATCAAGTAGTTTTGCAGTCTTTGGATACCTCCCTTTATAAACATCCACCGTGTAGCTGATGGCTTGGAAAGTAAAGAAAGAGATACCAACAGGCAAGAGTAACTTCATAGGAGAGAAGTTACTGCGGAGGAGTTCATGGAATATTTCAAGGGTGAAGTTTGTGTATTTATAGTAGAGTAGGGGTATCAACTCTGTGAAAATAGTGATGGCTAAGCCCGTCTTACGCAACTTTCCATGTTTTAAACGCATCATAGAACGCGTTAGATACCATGATACAAAGGTGGTGAAAGGCAATAGCCACATCAAAGCACCATTCGCTTTGAAAGCGAAGAAGAGGCTAAAACAAATGACATAAACCTTTGTCCACTGCTGACGATAGTGTCTAAGTGGAATGTAAAGAGCAAAGAAAACGAGGAAACAAGCCATGAATGACAGCGTACACAACGACCAGTTCTTATCTTGTGAGGATAAGAAATCAAGGAACGTGGATGTTAGCTGCGATAGTTCTGTCATGCTTCTGTATTCTTTAGCTTACTTTCCTTTTATGGATTAAAAGCCTTCAAATGCTGGTTGTAACAAACTTGTGTTTGTTGCCTTGTGATGTGCTTTAGGAGAATTGAGCTGCAATGGATTGTCACACTTATTACTGGCAATAAACTTTGCAGCCGTATCCATCCAGTAAGCAGCAGCCTCCCATGTAGGGTGATAATGGTCACTTCCTCGCTTTAGTTTTAAGTGTCTACTATCGAAGAAATGCCCTGCACCTACTCTTTCTTTGATGATATCATTGATACCAGTATCTCCATTCCAATCCGAAGGACTGATCCAAACGAAAGGAATATCGCCTATCTTCTTAACCATCTCACTAACATATTGTGCCCTGTTAGCGAGGTCGTTGATGAATAACTCATTACTTCCAAGACAGATAAGGATGTAGGTTGGCTTGTATTTAGCGATGTAATGTTCCAGAGTATGCGTCGTTCCCCATCGTTCAGTGGATGAGCTATACCATATAACAGAGTATAGTTTATGCCCATTCTCACCTGCGTAATCACCCAAGCGACGTGATAGTCCTTCCACCATAGAGTCTCCGATGAAGAGAATAGTTTGGTTGCGATGAATGGTCTTAGACTTCTTCTTGTGTTCTTTCTGTGGTTCTTTAGCAGGTAGGAAGATACTTGTAAGTGTTATCTTCCTTATTGTGTAGCTGCCCAAAGTTATCTCTTTTGGAGAGAAAGCATAGGCTATGATGGCTGCAAGAACTACAGCCATCAATAACAATGATTTGATTTGGGCATACATAAGAGCTACTTTACTTTAAGTCAATCTCTATTGGGCAATGGTCGCTACCCATAGTTTCTGTATGAATCTTAGCATCGATTAATCGATCTCTCAAGCGTTCGGAGATAAGGAAGTAGTCGATACGCCACCCCGTATTCTTCTCCCTTGCGCGGAAACGATACGACCACCAAGAGTAGGTTACTTGCTCTGGATAAAGCGTGCGGAAGGTATCTATGAATCCATTATTCAATAGTTGGGTCATCTTCTCACGCTCTTCATCGGTGAAGCCTGCGTTTCGGCGGTTTGTTTTAGGGTTCTTTAAGTCGATCTCCTGATGCGCAACATTCATATCACCACACACAATGACAGGCTTAATCTCATCTAGTTTGTGTAGGTAGGATTGGAAGTCCTCCTCCCACTTCATGCGATATTCCAACCGACGAAGCTCATCTTGCGAGTTCGGTGTATAGACCGTTACGAGATAGAAATCGTCCATCTCTAGTGTAATAACACGTCCCTCATGGTCGTGCTCATCAATATTAATACCATAAGTAACGCTCAATGGCTTATGTTTTGTAAATATCGCAGTACCTGAATAACCCTTCTTATCAGCGTAATTCCAATATGATTCGTATCCAGGAAAGCTTAAATCAAGCTGACCAGCTTGCATCTTCGTCTCTTGCAAACAGAAGAAATCAGCGTTAAAGTCCTTGAATTGCTGCTCAAAGTCTTTGCCCACGCAGGCACGAAGACCATTTACATTCCATGAAATAAACTTCATATATCTTCCTTTCTATCGTCTTTAATGTATTATTAACTCTTTTGTTGTGACTCAAACTCAAATGTTATAGGCAAGTTGTAATCGGTGGATAGGGGAGTGAAACCACCTCTTCCATTATTCTTCTTCAGGTCTCTAATGGTGAAATTAAAGTGCATCTCTTGTGTAGGCATTGCATAGAAACAAGAGAAAGGCAATGAACCTCCTGTGCCAATAACCTCTACCTGTTGTCCATCGAGATTGATGGTGAAGCTGAGTTTAGCTGATGCACTGAAGGAAATCATTTGTTCCTGTGGCTTAAAACTCGTTATAATTACTTCTAGCTTACCATTCGTAGCATTCAAGAGAGCTTGATATAACTTTGAAGAGTGGTTCTTTACGCCAGCTGCAAGTTCGTCACCATTGATATTCTTAACACTTATCACCTCCTTATTAGCTGTCCATGTCGTATTCTTTGAGCCCAAGTCACCATTGCTATTACTCAGCTTTACAGTACCAATGTAATTGCCATTGATGTTCTGATAGAGCTGTTCAACATTAATACTTGGTGTATCTTTCTCCTTAGAACATGCCGTAAAGAAGTTGATTGTAACGATTGCCACGAATGTTAGTGTGGCTACTTTTAAAACCTTATTCATAACTTTTCTCCTTTTAAATATTAGTCGTTATTATATCCGTTTGGTCTCTCCACGCAGTAAGTTCATAAACTCGTTGCGGGTTTTACTTGATTCGAACACACCGCTGTAAGCACTTGTTGTGGTGATAGAGTTCTGTTTCTCCACACCACGCATCTGCATACACATGTGTTTCGCCTCGATGACTACCATCACACCTTGTGGTTTCAACGTGTCATTGATACATTGCATAACTTGTTCGGTAAGGCGTTCCTGCACTTGAAGTCGATGAGAGAATATATCGACAACACGTGCAATCTTACTCAAACCAGTGATCTTTCCGTTTGGAATATACGCCACATGAGCCTTGCCATAGAATGGAAGTATATGGTGCTCACACATCGAGAAGAAGTCAATATCCTTGACTATCACCATCTGGTTATACTTCTCTTCAAAGAGAGCATCCGTTAATACCTTATGAGGATCTTGTGTATATCCACGTGTAAGAACCTGCATTGCCTTAGCAACTCGCATTGGAGTTTTCTCTAAACCCTCCCTTGCTGGATCCTCACCAAGCAGTGTTAGTATCTCTTTATAATGTGCCGCGAGTTCGTCTAAACCATCACGGAATTGTGCTTCTGGGGTCATATTATGTTGTTTCTGATTATTGCTGTTTATGAAGTGGACTTATTACCCTATTTAAGGTATTGCCCGATATGGTCGTAAGGGTATAGAGCTTTATCCATATAAGGGCATAGCCTGTTACCCTAGTAAGGGTGTTGTTTGGGTGTATATATAATATATAAGGTGTGACTACATTTAGTTGTCTAAAAATGATGACGTCTTCACACTAACCATCATGCGTATAACATTCGCCTGGGAAAAGCCTTCTTTACGCAACTTCAACATTACTTTTTTAGCAGTGTTATAGTCTGTGAAGTTACCGACGAGGCACATCCAACGTGGCGCATAGAAGTGAACATAGATAGGCTGATTGGGGAATAACTCTTTAGCTGTTTGTCCCGCTTTATCTGCTAGTTGGTGAGCTATACGCGTGTTTCCACCACTATAAGCCTGAACACGAAATCCCCTAACCTTTTTAATGCCTTTCTTTACACGTTTGGTTACAATTTGTTTGCCATCGTCTATATCATCGAAAGTTGGATCATGAGGCCTTCTTACTAAACGTTTCACTAGCTTAGTTCCAACTTGTCTAACGGGCTGTAAGGTGTTATTATCAGGTCGTGCAATCTCTGGTTTGTGGTCGTTCAGTTTAGGAACTGACAGTTGTTTTGTATCTGGAGTCTTAATCTTTGAGCCTATTGACTGGCGTGATTGTTCACGCTGACTCTCTACTCTCTTGCTTTCTTTATTAGCTTTCTTCGCTGTTTTCTTACCATTGACTAATGCATCAATATCGGAACTCTGCGTTACAGTTACCGAACTTTGAGCATAAGTTGTTGTAATGGTTGTCAGTATGAGAACTATGATTGTAAGGAGTCTTTTCATGTCTTTTATTCTAATTGAAAAGTGATGAGAGGATCACGGAACGTGACTCCCTCTCATCATTAATATTTGTATGGATTACTTCTTCCAAGCATCAATGATACCCTTGAAGTCAGCTGCCTTCAATGAAGCACCACCAATCAAGCCACCATCAATGTCAGGTTTAGCAAACAACTCTGGTGCGTTGCTAGCCTTACAGCTACCACCATAGAGGATAGAAGTGTCCTCTGCTACTTCCTTACCATACTTCTCTGCAACGATAGAACGGATGTAGGCTAACATCTCCTGAGCCTGGTCTGAAGTAGCTGTCTTACCTGTACCGATAGCCCAGATTGGTTCGTAAGCCAAGATAATGCTCTTCCATTCCTCTGCTGAGAGGTTGAATACTGAACCTTCCAACTCTGCCTTTACTACCTCGTTTTGCTTCTCTGCCTCGCGCTCTTCAAGAGTTTCACCACAGCAGAAGATTACCTTCAAACCATTAGCAAGAGCTAATTGAACCTTCTCTTTGAGGATCTCTGCTGTTTCTCCATAGTACTGACGACGCTCAGAGTGACCAAGGATAACATATTGTGCACCTGTGCTCTTTACCATTGCTGCTGATACTTCACCTGTGTAAGCACCCTTCTCCTTGTCTGCACAGTTCTCTGCGCCAAGTCCAACAACGCTTGAATCTAATACCTGAGCAACACTTGCGAGGTGAATGAATGGAGTACAGATAACAACATCACAATTAGGTTTCTCTGCCTTGAGTGACTCGTTAATCTCTTTTGCTAGTTCGATACCTTCCTGCAAGGTCTCGTTCATCTTCCAGTTACCTGCTACGATTTTCTTTCTCATTTGTTTTTTACGTTTTAAAAGTTGATATAATTTATTTGATTGTTCCTTTTGCTTCACCCAATCTTCTTTCTGTTTGAGCCACTCTTCACGCTTTCTTACCCATCTTGTCCATGACCAAATGCGGTCAGCGGCAATCAGGAATGACAAGGGGAAGATGTAGCACACAATGATGAGCATAATCTTTGTCCACGTGTTATTAGTCGGTTCGCGCCCTATTTCTATGAGGGAGAGTGGGGCATTGAGTTCGGCTTGTTTGGGCAAATCGTTATGACTCCATTTATTGATGATAGTACCTTTGTAGAGCAGTACCAAGCCCGGATTACTACGAATGATGGTTTTTAGTGTTGTGCCGTCAGTCGTATAGAAAGGATATTCCGCACCAGTGATGTCCCTCCAATGCTGTACAGCCTTATCTGTACTAGCTGTCAATCCATAGAATCCATAGCCGTTCTCCTTTGCATATTCGTAGATAGCATCAATATCACCAAAGTTACTATCGTCAGCCATTTCCAAGACAGGAGCAATGAGTAAGAAGGTATATCCTTTATGGGTCAAGATACTATCCGTAATATCGTTTCCTGTCTGTTCGTTCGTGATAGAGAAGTCGTGTATGGGTGGTTCATATCCTTGCTCAAGTATCTCTTGATGTGTATCTTTAAATACCCATGTAGAGTCATTATAAGGGTAATTATTCTCATTGAATTCCTTTGTTACACCATTCTTCTCACAGATAAAGGTTGTCTTATAGGTTGTTTGTTTAGCCCCCTTGGGAATCTCCATACCCTTTTTGATGTTCTGTCCGATATAATAAGGACGGAAGTCAAAGATAGGCAGATGATAAAGACTCAATAATGACGCAATACAGATAAAGACAATCGTAAAATAGAAGGCTATCCACTGATTCGTCTTTGAGACGAAGCGCATCTGATGTAAAGGCCAGCGTGTAAGAATGATTGCTGCAACAAGCAAAACAATGTTCTTAATAAATGTCTGCGTGTTGGTTAGGTGTATGGCATCTCCGAAACAACCACAATCTTGTATCGGATTACTCACGGTCAACCACAATGTTACAGCTGTCATCACAGCCATGAAAAGCAAAGATATCTTACTGGCTAATCGACGGCGGATGGCCAAGAGGAGCATTACACCCAGTGTAAATTCTATGGCAGAAAGGGCTATCGACACCATTAGCTGTGCCCAATCGGGTACATAAGCCGATAATTGCACTGCCTCTAGGTATTCCGCAATCTTATATTGCGAACCTAGTGGGTCAATAGCCTTAACAAATCCAGAAAAGATAAATGTCAAGGCTAACAGCGCACGACTGAGGTTTACTAATAGTGTCTTTAATTTATTCATGTAGCTTGATAGCACCAAAAACGGCGTAATTCATTATATCCATATAATTGGCATCTATGCCCTCACTGACGAGTGTTTCTCCATTAAGATCTTCGATTTCCTTGATTCGTTCAATCTTAGTGAGAATAAGGTCTGTGTAACTACTCACACGCATATCTCGCCATGCCTCTCCATAGTCATGATTCTTCTTTACCATTAGTTCGTAGGCTTCGTTGGCATAGGTATCGTAGAGATTGAGTGCCTCGTCGGACGTGATGTCAACACTATCAACAAAGCCCTTGGATAGTTGAATCAGTCCAACAATACTATAATTAATCAATGCGATGAACTCGGGGCGTACTCCCTCTCCAACGAGATTCTCACCTGTAATCTCTAACGAGCGTATGCGTTTGGCTTTGATGAAAAGCTGATCTGTGAGGGAAGAGGGGCGTAAAATGCGCCATGAGGCACCATAATCATGGAGCTTCTTACTAAAGAGCTCTCTACATTCAGCCAGTATGTCTTTAAATTCTTGCTGTGTCTTTGTCAATTGACTTGCCATTGTTATGAATCGATTTGCCTGCAAAAATACTTAATTTCATTGTAATAAACGAATGAATTAACAACTAATACCATCCGTTTCGCTGGTTGGCGGGGATTCATGGAAGAGCATTATAACCTATCTGTGCGGAATTTCTAACCTATTGGCAGTTGATGGAGACGCACGTTAGGTATTTTGTGCAACCCTATATGTAAACAATAGTTAAGGCGAGGGGCGTAACTGTTAACATCGACGAAATGTACTTTTGTGGGGCACGAAAGTACATTTCGTGCCCCACAAGATGTACTCCCGTGCCTTACAAGTCCTACTTCCGTGATAAGCATAGATTCGGTTAAAAAATCTTCGCGAAGAATTTGGGAATTGTTCGCGAACAATTTTGATTTTCTTCGCGAAGAATCTTTGTGTTTCTAGGGATAGGCTTTTTGATATTTAAAACATCCTTTTATTGCTTGTTTTATACCCAACGAATGGGTTGTATTGTACCCAGCGAGTAAGTCCTTGTCTACCCAACCGCTGGGTAGAAGTCTACCTATTCGCTGGGTACGATGATACCCAACCGCTGGGTAGGAAAGGACTTGTTCGCTGGGTATGAATTTGTGAGTTAAAGACGTTACAAGGAGATATTTGCTAACGCTTTATCGTTTACAAAACCTTTCTCTTTATTTGATACACTTCGATAGAGTGATTATATAAAAACGGGAACGCCTGTTAAAGGTGTTCCCGCTCTGTGGATGTATGTGTAAATGCAGTATAGTCTTATGGTGCTACTACTACTTTTACCCAGCTATTCGTGTCATCGTAATTGGCTCTGTTATCATTAGCACTTTCTAAGAACGGCTTTACTTGTTCTAATTTTGTCTTTTGTGCAGCAGTCATTGTGACTGTAATATTTGCCAAGAAGCCATTTGGACTTTGACTACCAGCGTAAAACTTCGCCAAGTTTGGCATGTGACGTATGTCAAATGATGAAAGTTTATTATGTGCAATACTTAATTCTACTAACTTTGTATTGTTCGATAAGTCAAGCGTTGTCAATGGAAGGAAGGTAGTTCGCAAATATGTTAAGTTTGGATTATGCGTTACATCCACTGTTGTCATCTCCCTTACATTATACAAGTCAAGCTTGGTGAGGTTTGGATTGTTTGATACATCCAATGAACTTACATGGGTATTTGATAACTGAAGTTCTTTCAAGTTAGCACCTGCAGCAGACAGACCTTTAATTTCTTTCACTGCAGCACTTGCAAGGTTGACATTACTTAGATTTGTCATCTTGCTGAAGTCATAGCTTTCAATCTTTGAACCTGATGCCCAAAATCTCTGTAGTTTTGAGTTATCTGACAATCCTATGAAGTTCTGAAGACTACCATTAGAGAGACCATTAAAGTCGTTCAAGTTTGGTGAATTGGTGGTGTTGATAGTCTGTATATTAGGACTATAATATGTCTGTAAGGTTGTTAATGCAGGCATATTGCTTGCATCAACCGACTGAAGGCTGTTGTTATTATACAATGCGAATAAGTTGAGCTTCGTGTTACCACCAGTTACAATTTCTGTCATTCCATCCAGATGATGCGTTTGTAACTGTGTTATCTTATCCAATCCAGTCACATTAATCTTTGTGACCAATGGGCTACCACTAATTACTATTTGTCCAGTGAGCTGTGGATACTTATTGAGATTGAGCTCTCCTGCAAGGTTCTTGTTACCTTGAAGGTTCAGACCATTAATATTACGATAGTATTGTAGCTCATCAATTGACGTGAAGTTGTCTTTGTTATTTACTTCTAACATTCCCTTGTAAGAAAGGATCTTCTCCAAGTTGTCTGCCGCATAAATATCCAAGTGACCATCTGCGGTTGTAGTTAAGCCGCCTACCACTTTCGCTGCAACAGCCTCAATTAGACCCTGGTTTTTGAGAATGAAAGCCTTAGCCTTAGACGGATCAAGCGTCATCTCACCGAGGTCGTAAACCTTGGCACGCTGAATGTTGATTACTTGCTTAACCTTCTTCAAGATAGCTTTGCCATCCTGCATGATAAAGACAAGCGTCAAACCCTGTGAAAGCTTTTGTTCAGGGAGTGCTATATAATATGCCTTGTTCTCCTCAAGGTTGCCAGACTCGGCTTTGAAGTTCACCACTGGAGAAGCCGTAGTGAACTCGTTTTTAGCCGCACTAATCTTTCCATCATTAGCAAAAGTGATGGTTGACTTTAAGTTACCAGCAAGGTTCTCCTGCCCAATAGAAAGTAACTTTACCTGCTTTACGTTTGAAGTTCCTTTGATGGTAAAGCGGAGCAAACCACCAACATTGTATGCAACGAATGGTTTTCCACGCTGTGGAATGATACCAACAGATACATTCGCCTTTGGATCAAATGTGCCTGCAATAGCGTTCTGATCCTTTGGAAAGTTGTATTGATATATTGCTTGGGTGTTGTTGTTTGCTGAAATCTTTGCATCCTGCTGATAAGGATACATCATAAAGTATGATACATTATTGACATCTGGTGCTTGTCCCCAGAAACGCACATCACTTCCTGCAGTTGGAGTGGTGAAGGGATAATTCTTGGGTTGGTTTCCTTTAAAGCCAATACCAATCTTATCGTTTGCCTGCCAAGTAACAGTTGAGCCGTCAGAGCCTAATACTGTGCGAGTCTTTATTTGATTAGATTGAGAAGCAGCCTCTTCTGTTGAAGGCTTTTCCAATCCTGTGGATGTGAAAGACATCTCTACTAGTTGTTCATCTGTTGTGTCGCCATCTCCAAAATCATCCTTGGAACAAGACACAACACTTAAAGCAAGACCCATACATAAGGCATAAGTCTTTAATAGATTTGTATATTTCATATTGCTGTTATTCGTTTTTCGATATTCGTTTAATCCTATTTTCCCTTAGAATGGACTATCATCATCAGTTCCATCTTTGACGTGTGGACTTAAATCAGTTCCCTCTGTGAAACCTTCATGTTTTGTGCCATGTGCACTATCCATTAACAAGTTACCCTCTATTTCCATGAATATTATTGTTGTTGAGGGCTTTTCGTATACTCTCTTCATTTGTCTTGTCCTTTATATTTATTTGTCTTGTATAACTCTTTCTGCCTCTTGTCGTTACCGACTTGATTGTTTTTACGGCAATCATCCATCCTCTCTAATAGTTATAGAGTCCCTTTATTAAGAAGGAAAGAATGGGCAATGCAAATGAAAACAAACTCAGTTGTTATTGCTATTGCGGCCTCGTTCGTTTTTATAGTGTTGAATAAGATCTATTTATCTTTACTCTCTTTTGGGGACGCAAAGGTACTATTATTTTTGTATTTTGTACTAAGACGGATAAGAAAACGCCCTTTTGATAAGGATAATTAACTAAAAGTAGTATCAGTATATAAAATTCTCTATAATTTACCTAAGTATTTGTGTTAAACTAACATACGCTCTTCTTGTCTTAAAGAAAGCCTTTGCTCCAATGCAATTAAGCCTCTCTTCAGATATAGCTAAGCCTTCCTTTAAATATTGCTCGTTCTTCCTTCAAATACAACTCAGCTTGAGGATGTGCTCAGCTTACCTTATTTTACATGATACTTAATTTGTATGACTTAACAAATTTACGTATCTTTGCATTGCTATTCATACAAAGATAACATTTAATTATGCGAGATCTTTCAGATGCCGAATTGGCACAATTATTAGATAAAGATATATTTCATCATATTTCCAATGCCGCCGATAAACTCGGACTGGAGTGTTACGTAGTGGGCGGTTATGTGCGTGATTTGTTTTTAGAACGCCCTTCTAATGATATAGATGTTGTTGTGGTGGGGAGTGGTATACAGGTAGCTAGCGAATTGAAAGCCATTCTTGGTAAGAAAGCTCACCTCTCGGTATTCCGTAACTTTGGTACTGCTCAAGTGAAATATAAGCACACGGAGGTTGAATTTGTAGGTGCTCGACGAGAGAGTTACAGCCATGATAGTAGGAAACCTGTGGTAGAAGATGGTACACTAGAGGATGATCAGAATCGTAGGGACTTTACCATTAATGCCCTAGCAGTGTGTTTGAATAAGGCTCGTTTTGGGGAGTTAGTCGATCCATTCGGTGGTGTTGACGACCTATGGGATGGTATCATTCGCACGCCCTTAGACCCTGATGTAACCTTCTCTGACGATCCATTGCGTATGATGCGATGCGTTCGTTTTGCTACACAATTAAATTTCTTTATTGAAGATGAGACCTTCGAGGCATTGGAACGCAATGCCGAAAGAATAAAGATTATTAGTGGGGAACGCATAGAAGAGGAGTTGAACAAAATTATGATGACGCCAACACCGAGCAAGGGTTTTATTGATTTGTATCGTTGTGGGCTCTTGCAAATCATCTTACCAGAGCTAGTTGCTTTGGATGTCGTGGAGACTAGGAACGGACGAGCACATAAGAATAATTTTTATCACACCTTAGAAGTATTGGATAATATCTGTAAGCATACGGATAACTTATGGTTGCGATGGTCGGCATTGTTGCATGATGTGGGTAAAGCAAAGTGCAAACGGTGGGATTCCGTAGCGGGTTGGACCTTTCATAACCACAACTATGTTGGTGCAAAGATGGTACCTGAAAT
This sequence comes from Prevotella sp. 20925_1_30, assembly GCF_041433025.1. Lineage (NCBI taxonomy): Bacteria > Pseudomonadati > Bacteroidota > Bacteroidia > Bacteroidales > Prevotellaceae > Prevotella > Prevotella sp. 20925_1_30. The sequence goes on from NZ_JAPWAR010000002.1 coordinate 165,615, forward strand.
CTTCCGAAGGTTGAAGTTACCAATGGATAGTAAGATGAAGTATGTGCAAAAGCAAGTAGACTTACACATGCGTCCGATTGTTATTGCCGATGAAGAGGTGACCGACTCGGCCGTGAGACGACTGATGAATGATGCTGGCGAAGACATTGATGACTTGATGACTCTGTGTGAGGCGGATATAACGAGTAAGAATGTTGCCCGCAAACAACGCTTTCTTGATAACTTCCGAATCGTTCGTGAGAAACTAAAAGACTTGAAGGAGCGTGACTACAAACGCTTGTTGCAACCCTGCATAGATGGTAATGAAATCATGGATATGTTCCATCTAAAACCTAGTAGAGAGGTGGGTATATTGAAGCAGACGCTGAAAGATGCCGTACTTGATAATAAAGTGGCAAACGAACGAGAGCCTTTAATGGAACTTTTGCGCAATAAGGCAAGTGAATTGGGGCTGATTTAAGAATGAAGAAGATAACATCCATTGTTAAAGGAGGTTATAGATAAGAGTCATAAATGGTATGTTTATAGGTAATAATTGTTAAATGTTATTTGCAAAATAAGTATCTTTAATGATTAATGAGTAGTTTTGCATACTGAAAAACTCAAGTATTATACTTTGGTTTTTAGTATGCATTGCTTTTATGAAGAAACCAGTCAGATACGAGATGTATGCACATCTCTTATGCGAAAGAGGTGAATGGCAAGATAAAAAGAATGAATATAATATATTAAATAGGTATGAAAATGAATAAAATCTTATTGTTCGTAGCTGCAACTGTGGCGTTATTGACCAGTTGTGGAGGCGGTCAGCAGGGGCTTCCTACAAGTGATGAGTATCCTGTGATTACGATTGGTGCATCTAATGCACAGCTAAAGACAACTTATCCAGCTACGCTTAAGGGTGTTCAGGATGTAGAGGTTCGCCCAAAGGTGAGCGGCTTTATCACGAAACTATACGTACATGAGGGTGAGTATGTGCATGCTGGTCAGGTGCTCTTCGTTGTGGATAACTCCACTTATCAGGCTGCTGTTCGTCAGGCTGAGGCACAGGTTAACTCCGCTCAGAGTGCTGTAGCACAGGCTGAAGCTGGTGTTGTCCAGGCTAACGCAAGTCTTAATTCGGCTAATGCACAGGCTGCTACCGCTCGTTTGACTTACTCAAATAGTAAGAACCTATATAATAATAAGGTGATAGGCGACTATGAGTTGCAGTCAGCAAAGAATAGTTTTGAAACGGCACAAGCTGCTGTTCGCCAAGCACAAAGTGGTGTCGCTTCTGCGCAAGCTGCTGTTCGTCAAGCGCAAGCAGGTGTTCGTCAAGCGCAAGCAATGCTATCAACTGCAAAGGATAACCTTGGCTTCTGTTATGTAAAGAGTCCTGCTTCTGGTTACATCGGTAGTCTTCCTTTCAAAGAGGGAGCCTTGGTAAGTGCCTCTTCTGCACAGCCAGTAACAACCGTTAGCAACACTTCTACAATAGAAGTTTACTTCTCTATGACCGAGGCTGACGTGTTGAAACTGAGCCGTGCAGACGATGGTTTGAGTAATGCCATTAAGAAGTTCCCAGGTGTAAGTTTGTTGCTTGCAGATGGTTCAACCTATAATCATGAGGGAGCCATTGTCAAGACGAGTGGTATCATTGACCCAGCAACAGGAACAATCAGCGTTATTGCACGTTTTCCTAATCCCGAACATTTGTTGAAGAGTGGTGGTAGTGGACAAATTGTTATCGCTAAGAACAATAATCATGCATTGTTGATTCCACAAGAAGCAACCACTCAGGTGCAGGATAAGGTATTTGTCTATAAGGTGGATGCTAATAATAAGGTACATTACAGCGAGATAACCATTAACCCACAGAATGATGGTATCAATTATATTGTTACTAGTGGATTAAAGATGGGTGACCGCATTGTTAGCAAGGGAATCTCAAGTTTGGAAGATGGTGCAAAGATAAAGGCATTGACTCCAGCAGAGTATGAAGAAGCCATTAAGAAAGCTGAGAAGTTGGGTGAGAATCAGAGCTCTGCTTCAGGTTTCTTAAAGACTATGAAGGGAGAAAGTAAGTAATTAGAAGTTAGGATTTAGGAGTTATGAGTGGAGACAGAGGGGCTGTTCTCTGTGAGAAGTAAGTTTTCTTAGGCTATTTTTCACCCATCTCCATGATTCAAAAGAATAATCGTTATGACATTTACGAATTTCATTAAACGACCGGTTTTATCAACGGTTATATCCATCTTCTTCGTACTTTTGGGTATAATCGGTTTGATGTCACTGCCTATCGAGCAGTATCCGGACATCGCACCACCTACGATCTCCATTCAAACCTCCTATCAAGGAGCTGATGCGCAGACCGTATTGAATTCAGTTATTACACCATTGGAAGAGAGTATCAATGGTGTAGAGAATATGACTTATATTGAGTCAACTGCAACTAACGCTGGTATGGCTATGATTACAGTCTACTTTAAGCAAGGTACTGACCCAAACATGGCGGCAGTCAATGTGCAGAACCGCGTGTCACAAGCACAGGCTTTGTTACCTGCTGAAGTTACCCGTGTGGGTGTGACTGTATCGAAACGTCAGAGTTCGAATGTGGTCATGTACTCCTTGACAACAGATGATGGACGATATGATGATGAGTTCTTGACGAACTATAACAACATCAATATCGTTCCAATGTTGAAGCGTATTAATGGTGTAGGTGACGTCCATATACCTGGTATGAAGACTTACTCAATGCGTATTTGGCTCCAGCCAGATAAGATGAAGCAGTATGGTCTTGTTCCTTCTGATATCTCTGGTGCTCTTGCAGAACAGAATATTGAGGCAGCACCAGGTTCCTTTGGTGAGCAAAGTAAGCTCAAGTTTGAGTACACTATGCGCTATAAGGGACGTTTGAAGACGCCAGAAGAATATGGAAATATCATTATCTCAAGCAATACAAATGGGCAGACATTACATTTACGTGATGTTGCAAAGGTGGAATTGGGCGGTTTGCTATATTCTGTTGCCATGCGTAACAATGGTCAACCTGCTGTATTAGGTATGGTTAACCAGGTGGCAGGTTCAAATGCTACACAGATTGCCGATGATGTAAAAGCAGCCTTGGCTGATGCACAGAAACAGATGCCTCCAGGGATGAAAGTGACGATAGAACAGGATGTAACAGAGTTCCTTTTTGCATCTATAGAGGAAGTTATTCGTACACTGGTTATCACACTTGTGTTGGTATTCTTTGTTGTGTATGTCTTCTTGCAAGACTTCCGTTCGACAGTAATTCCTATGATTGCTGTGCCAGTGGCATTGATTGGTACATTCTTCTTCCTATGGGTGTTTGGATTCTCCATCAACCTTTTGACCTTGTCAGCATTGTTATTAGCGATTGCCATTGTGGTCGATGATGCCATTGTGGTGGTTGAGGCTGTTCATGCAAAGCTCGATTTAGGTTATAAGAGTGCGATGACTGCAGCCATTGATGCAATGAATGAGATTTCAGGAGCTATCATCTCTATTACTTTGGTGATGTCAGCAGTGTTCGTGCCAGTATCATTTATTGGTGGAACATCTGGTACTTTCTATCGTGAGTTTGGTGTAACAATGGCGGTATCAATCGTTATCTCTGCTCTGAATGCTTTGACATTGTCACCTGCACTATGTGCTATTTTCTTGAAGCCACATGACAATGATGAGGAACATAAGAAGCTTTCACGCATTGATAGATTCCACATGGCATTCAATACACAGTATGATAAGATCAATGCTAAGTATCAGAAAAAAGTTGAGAAGATTATCAACCATCGTTGGATAGCAGGCTCTGCTGTTGTTGTAGGTTTCGTGGCTCTTGTTCTTACAATGACGTTTACTAAGACAGGACTTGTGCCAGATGAAGATACTGGAACTTTGTTTGCCATGATTAGTTTACCTCCTGGGACATCACAAGTAGAAACTCAGAAAGTGACCGATCAGGTGGATAAGATGTTAGCAAGTAACCCTTACATTGAACGTCGTGAGCAGATAGTCGGTTACAACTTCTTGGCTGGACAGGGCTCTAACCAGTCAACCTTTATTGTTAAGTTGAAGCCTTTTGCTGAGCGTGAATATGGTATGTTTGATCGTATTAAATCAGTATTCACGGGTGCTGGTATTGCTGGATTGTTCATTGACCCAACCTCTTCTAACATGATTTTGGGTATGATTTATAAGCAAACAGCTAGTATTAAGGGTGCACAGATACTAGCCTTTGCACCACCAATGATTCCTGGCTATGGTATGTCGAATGGTCTTTCATTCTCTTTACAGGATAAGACAGGTGGCGACTTGAATAAGTTCTTTAAAGTAGCACAGGATTACCTCGCTGCTTTGAACAAGCGTCCAGAGTTTAGCCGAGCACTTACCACTTACAACCCGAACTATCCACAATACATGGTGGATGTAGATGTTGCGAAAGCAAAGCAGGCAGGTACATCACCAGCTGCTATTCTTTCTGTATTGCAGGGATACTATGGAGGTATGTATGCTTCCAACTTCAATGCATACGGTAAGCTCTTCCGTGTGATGATACAAGGAACAGCAGAGAGCCGCATGGACGAGTCGAGCATGAATAACATCTATGTTCGAACAGCAGCAGGTATGGCTCCAGTAAGTGAGTTCTGTACGTTGAAGCGTGTTTATGGACCGTCAAATATCACTCGTTTCAACCTCTTTACCTCTATTGCTGTTAATGCGACACCAGCAAATGGGGTCTCTTCTGGAGAGGCTATTAAGGCAGCAGAGGAAGTGGCAAAACAAGTGTTACCACAGGGATATGGCTATGAGTTCTCTGGCTTGACACGTTCAGAGCAAGAGTCTTCTAACTCAACAGCGATGATCTTCGTCCTTTGTATCGTGTTTGTCTACTTGATTCTTAGTGCACAATATGAGAGTTATATCCTCCCATTAGCCGTTATCTTGTCTATACCATTTGGTCTTGCAGGAGCGTTCATATTCACGATGATCTTCGGGCATAGCAACGATATCTACATGCAAATATCCTTGATTATGTTGATTGGATTGTTGGCTAAGAATGCCATCCTTATCGTTGAGTTTGCTCTTGAGCGTCGTCGAACAGGTATGGCAATCAAGTATGCAGCCATCTTAGGTGCTGGTGCACGTCTTCGTCCTATCTTGATGACGTCTTTAGCGATGATCATTGGATTATTACCATTGATGTTTGCAAGCGGTGTAGGTCATAATGGTAACCAGACATTAGGTGCTGCTGCCGTCGGAGGTATGTTGATTGGTACACTCTGTCAGGTATTTGTTGTACCAGCTCTGTTCGCTGGCTTCCAGTACTTACAAGAGCGTATTAAGCCTATCGAGTTTGAAGATGAGGCTAATCATGATGTCATAAAGGAACTTGAGCAATTTGCGAAAGGATCTGCACATGATTATAAGGTAGAAGAGTAGTACTATATTAAAAGAACAATAATGAAGAATAAAAATATAATCATCATAGCCCTTGCAGCCCTGTCATTGACAGGCTGTAAGAGTCTCTACGGCAATTACGAGCGTCCCGATGTGAAGACGAGTGGGATTGTGAGAGACCCTGTTGATGACAAAGGAACGCTTGAGGGAGCCAATGACTTTGGTAACCTCCCATGGCGCAGTGTCTTTACCGATCCTCAATTACAGACACTTATTGAGAAAGCTCTTAATAATAATCCCGACCTACTCAATGCTGCATTGAATATTGATATTGCCGAACAGCAGGTGAAGACATCAAAGTTGGCGTTCTTACCATCTGTGGTCTTCGCACCGATGGGTACGATCTCCCACTTTGGTTCGCACACGCCTTCCACCCAGTCTTACACACTCCCTGTCTCTGCAAGTTGGGATGTTGATCTCTTTGGTAAGCTACGTTCGGAGAAGAAAGCTGCACAAATGCTCCTTCTTCAGTCAAAGGATTATAAGGTTGCAGTGCAGACCAGTCTGATTTGTAACGTAGCTAATCTCTATTACACACTGCTGATGCTCGATCGTCAGAAGCAGATAGTAGATGATATGTCAGGACTGACAAAGAACACCTGGGACATGATGAAACTCCAAATGGAGTATGGACGTGCTCGTTCAACGAGTGTTCAGAGTGCAGAAGCAGCTTACTATAGTGTACAGACACAGGGCGCAGACATCCGTCGTCAGATACGTGAGACCGAGAACGCTCTTAGTCTTCTTCTTGGTGAACCTGCGCAAGGTATTGCTCGCGGTAGTCTAGCCAATCAGAGCTTACCGGCGAATTTCGCAGGTGGTATTGGTGTACAACTTCTAAGCAATCGTGCCGATGTGCATGCAAATGAAATGGCGTTAGCTCAATGCTTCTATAATATTCAGCAGGCACGCAGTCGTTTCTATCCAGCATTGAACATATCACCTACTGGTGCGTGGACCAATAGCAATGGTATGGTTAACCCAGGTAAGTTGCTCTTGAGTGTAGTTGGTAGTTTGACACAGCCCATCTTCATGCGCGGACAATTAAAAGCAGGTTTGCGTGTTGCTGAAGATAAGTATAAGCAAGCATATAACACATGGCAGAATAGTATTCTCAAGGCTGGTTCAGAAGTGAGCAACGCCCTTGTTGCTTATAATTCAGCTGGTGAGAAAGAGAAGTTACAGCAACAACAAATAGATGTTCTGAAGCAGAATGTAGAGCACACACAGATGCTCTATGCACAAAGCTCAAGCACTTATCTTGAAGTTATCACTGCTCAGCAGAGCTTACTTAACGCAGAAATATCACAAGTGAAAGAGCAGTTTACGAAGCTACAATCTATCGTCAATCTGTATAATGCACTTGGTGGTGGTTCTAAGTAAATCGTTTGTTTAATTCTTAGTATTCAAGAGTATGAGTAGCGTAATTAGTCCAAAAGCTGAAGTTTCTCCGAAAGCAAAGATTGGAGACGGCTGTAAGATATTCCCATTTGTATATATAGAAGACGATGTCGTCATCGGTGATAACTGCGTTATCTTCCCCTTTGTTAGCATCTTGAATGGTACTCGAATGGGAAGTGGAAACAAGGTTCACCAAGGTTCTGTGCTTGCTGCTTTACCACAGGATTTCAATTTCGTGGGTGAAAAAAGCGAACTGGTGATGGGTGATAACAATATTGTTCGAGAGAACGTGGTTATCAATCGTGCCACACACCGTGGCGGCAAAACCATTATCGGCTCGAATAACTTCCTTATGGAAGGTGCACATATTAGCCATGACACCGTCGTTGGTGACAAGTGTGTCTTTGGATATGGTGCAAAGATTGCAGGCGATTGTAAGATTGGAACGGGAGCGATTATCTCTTCAAACGTTGTAGAGAAAGCGAACACACGGGTAGGTGAATATGCCATGGTACAAGCTGGTACTACCTTCTCGAAGGACGTTCCTCCTTATATTATCGCTGGCGGTGCACCGATTGAGTATCATGGTGTGAATACAACTATTGATAAGAGAGCCGGTGTTGATGAGAAGATTCTCAAGCACATTGCCAACGCTTATCGTCTGTTGTTCCATGGTCAGACCTCAATTTTTGATGCTTGTATTCAGATAGAACAACAAGTGCCTGCTTCGCACGAGATTCGCAATATCGTCGACTTTGTGCGAGCAACGGAAGAAGGAATCATTAGTAAAATCTAAATTTCATATCAATGTTTTTTTTGATGAGAGGAAAGACTGGCCGTGAGGTTAGTCTTTCTGTTATTTTAGGACAGAGTAACGCACGAATCTTTAAGACAAAGTAACAAAGGAACGTGAAAGCGTTAGTAACATATTCTTTAGACAGAATGCCAGAGAGACATATTCTTTTAATGACATATCCTTTGAGCCATCTTTATTATATTGTAAACACCTGGTATATCTCTATCTAACCACTATCCAATCACCAACAAATCCTCCTGCAAATTCTCCAGCAAACCTCCCACAAATCCCTAGCAAACAGTACTATTCACTCCCCTCTCCATTCGGAGAGGGGTCGGGGGTGAGGCTGGTGAGGTTGATTGTTGAGGACTTCTTTTTCCCTATTTTATTTGGCTAGTTAATTTATTCTTCTTACCTTTGCCGCCGTGAAACAATTAGCAATAACATATCAAGTGAATGAAGTACTGCAAAGAATTATCAGATTCTTTGCATCTTTTTGCACTTTATCTTTGGTCAATCCAAATAATTTGCTAACACACACACACACACACACTATGCGCACCTAGCGTCTAATAACACATTTTTTCTTCTCGCATACGCGCGCGCGAAGCGTGCCGTAACCCCTGTAAACAAAGGACTTCTAGGAGTTTCCTTTGTTCGCTTTTTTATGCCCTTTTGTGAATTCGATTTAGAGCAAAATAAGAACGAAATAATAACTATTTTAATCAATGAAGTAATGAGAAAAAAGCAAGTAAAGAAGAGTTATTTTGCACCAGCGTGTATGATAATTCAAGTCAACGAAGCCACTTATTTGATGGATGCGTCTTTCCCGAGTCAGCACAGACCAGGTCATCATGGCGGTACCATTTCAAGTGCAAAGGCTTCAATGTCATGGGAGGAAGACAAGGACGAAGAGAACCGGGACCCATCATGGGAAGACTAACAGAGAGTTATTAACAAAGAGAACAAAGTAACAATGAAGAAAACAATGAAACAACATTCATTTACCGCACGACTAAAGTCTTTGGCAGTCGTGTTTGGTATAGCCTTGGCTTTTGCATCCTGCGCTAACGAGGATGTAGCCCAGAACCCAACGAACCCCAATGAGGATAACGACAAGAACCTGACTACCTTTGTTGCAGGTGACGAGACTAAGACCCGTACATCAATGGATTACACCAGTGGAGACTTCTATTGGGAAGCAGGCGATTATATCTACGTAAAGGACGACGACGGCGTATTGCAAAAGAGTACGAACGCTCCAGACCAAAAGGTAGCCTCTTTTAAGTATAAAGTGCCAGGCAAGTTTACTGCAAGTAGTAGCTATAAGGTTTATTACTTGGGCAAGAACAGCAGCAGCAACTCAGTAAGTATCTCAATATATCAGTTCCAAACCAGCCCAGACAATACTGCGCACTTAGGCACAGCGGGCGATTACGGCACAGCTACTGCACAAAAGGTGACAGGCAAGAATCAGTTTGCGTTCGAATTGGAGCATCAGCCAGCTTACTTAGTTTTCCAGCCTTACACAAGTAACACAATTCTACAGAACTGTTACCTAACATCGATAGAAGTAAGCTCCAACGACGATATAGCGGAGGAATACACTGTCAACCCAACAACAGGTGCATTAGATGCTTCTGCAGTAACAAACGGCAAAAAGATAATCTTAGTGACACAAGACCCAACAAGTGGCAGCAGCTACAACAGCGGTTTCCCTTTGACTAACAATGTAGCTAGCAGAACAACTAACGGTGCTTACATGGTGATTAAGCCAGGAACTCATACCTTAAGGGTACGTTATTGGGTAAAGGACAAGGCAACAGGAGTAAGGGGCACTATAACTAAAATTCTATCCCAAAAAACGTACGCTCCCAACACCTACTACGATATGACGGCTAACCTCAATGTACGCGACTACGACGGAACAAAGTACTATATGTGGGATGCTCAGCAGAATTATTGGGCAGGTCACGAATGGAATAGCGCGAGTCCATGGCAGCCAACGCTTGATTCACAGCCAGCCAATCTAAACTACGCCCAGAGCAATAGTGATCCACGTTATAAAAACGAGGGCGGCGGTTCAGGTCGCTTCGATGCTACCCAGAGTTGCGCAGGTCTTCCTAATGTGAACGAGATGTACTGGTATTGTGAAAAGGGCGATTGTCATTGGGATGCAGACGAGTTATGGACTACTATGGGCCATTTATATAAAGGAGGCATGTGGTTTAAGAAGAAAGCATACATAAACGGATACGATATAAACAACTCGCCTGGAGCATGGGATAGGCGAAATGATAATGGTACTCCTAAATCGACCAATGCAGATGAAAGTCTGCTTTCTCCTTCTGAGGCAAACAAGTACTTTTATTTGCCTGCTTTAGGTTACTACTACAAAGGTCAGTTGTACAACGTTGGTAAAGAAGGCTATTATTGGTCATCTAGTTCTCCTGGAGCTCGTCCTGGAGGCGAAAGTGCATACTACCTAAAGTTCTCGTATGATTTCGGTCAGTACTATAGCTATGTGTTCTATACAATTCGTGAAATAGGAGCTAGGGTGCAGGCGTTTGAATAGTCCTTGTGCTTGCCCCTTTACTGGTGTCTCCCTCTAAAAGGCGAAGTTTAATGCGAAAAAACAGGACAAAATAGGGGTAAAACAATCCTCTTATAACTACTTGATAATCAACGCATTATAAAATAGGGTATCTCGGTATAGGACTAAGCCCCCCTCGGTATAGGACTAAGGGTACCTCAGTATAGGACCGAGGTACCCTCTGTTACGAACCGAGATAGACTGTTACTTGAAAATAATTTACATGTCATTTACAATAAATCTATTTATTAATCTTTAAAAGTTTAAGACTATGGCTTTTTTCAAGAAAGTAAAAAAGAAAATTACAGGTCTGTGGTATCCACAGGTAGTCGTTGTTGGAAAACCCGTAACAACCGACCAAGTGGCTGACCGCTTGGCACTGATTTCAACCGTGAGTCGTGGTGACACGTATGCCGTGCTGAAAGACTTAGGCGAAGTCATGGCATCCTTTATGGCGGAAGGTCGCACGGTGAAGTTGGAAGGTGTTGGTACGTTTTACTACACCATCAATGCCGACAAGGGTATTGCAAAACCTGAAGAAGTGACAGCGAAGCAGATTAAGAATGTCCGTGTCCGCTTTATTCCCGAGACTTCGCGCACGCAGAGCAATAAGGTTGCTACTCGCTCGTTAGTGTCTGACTCTATTCACTGGGAGGAGTGGAAGGAAAGCCTCACCCCCGCCCCCAAGCCGAAAGAAAAGGAGAATAAAGAAGAGAATGGACCAGTAGCAGGGTAGGAAAGAAAGCCGCCCCTAAAAAAGCCTCCCCAAGCCCCTCCGCAGGAGGGAATGTGCCTACGGAGGCTAGTTAGGATATGTGTACCACGGGAGCATTTAAGATTGATTCAGGGTCTCAAACGTTCTGTAATAAGACAACTCGATTATATTAATTGTGAAATTAATGTCTTTCAAAACTAGTGTATTAATTTGGTTCTCTCGCTTCCGTGGTACACAGCCTCACCCCAACCTAACGGGGTGAGGCTTTTGTATAAGACAGAGGTACATAGGTTTTGAAGACATAGTAACATACGAACACAAGGGGGTAGTAACATAGGGTTTAGACAGAGGACATAGTTTTTCAATGACATAGTTTTTGGAGAGATAGTAATAGAGGAACATAGGGCTATGGTAACATGAGGTTTAGACGGAATGACACAAGGACATACTTTGCAATGGTATAGTTTTAAAGGCGTAGTAACAAAGAACATAAGGCTTTAAGTAATAGGTTTACGAGACAGTGGGCTCTGGATTCTGTAAAATCGGAGAGTTCTGTGATAAAGTTTGTTACTGGAGCCTTATGTTTTTATGTTACTTTGTCCTTATTATTCTGATTCTTGTTTACCCTGTCTTTTTAGTTGTAACAATGTCTCGTTTAGTAGGATGCAGTGCAAGGAATGCCCAGGGCAATTACTTTGTCACGAATGGTATTTAGTTCTTCGGGAGAAGCCTTGAGAAGATGCTGGTCAGGGGTTTCTCGATCAATGGTGTAAATCATTACCTCACGTGGAGCAATCTCTTTCACAACCTTGAGCCATGGAGTAACGAAAGAATCAGAAGTATTGTCAACATCCAACCCTTCGTCAGTCGTTCCTTTTAGAAACATTGTTTGAATGATAGCCTGTCCGTTAAAAGCCTTGATGTCTGCAATGATACGATTCACATCGTAAGATGGTTGTGTCGGTCGATCCACCTTGTTTATATATTCCATGTCAATCGTGTCTAGCTTCAAAATGTTGTTGTCCACCTTTGATAATGCTTCATGAATCTTTGGGCGATGGATGAATGTAGAATTACTGAGGACAGAAATCTTTGCTTTGGGGCAATACTTATCACGTAGACGGATGGTGTCATCAATAATCTCAGCGAAATGAGGATGCGAAGTTGGCTCTCCGTTACCAGCGAAAGTTAGTACGTCAGGATGGATGTTATCCTTAATCATCTCTTTGAGTTTGTTCTCCAATGCCGTAGCAACAAGTTCACGGGCAGGGTGGGGCGTCTTCGTTCGATGATCCTTGTTAAATCCACATTCGCAATAAATGCAATCGAAGGTGCATATTTTACCATCGGCAGGCATAAGATTAATACCAAGAGAAACGCCCAAACGACGGCTATGTACGGGTCCAAAGATAGGTGAAGGATAAATAATCGTACTCATTATACTTTTTGTTTTAATGTTTGAAAAGGGGGTGCGGATGCAAAGATAAGATAAATAAATGGTATCGTTAAGAGGCATAAAGATAAATAAAAAGAGAAGTCTAAATAAACTATAATTTCTTTTGCTGTTCTTTTATTTTGCTGTATCTTTGCAGCAATTTCGGTGAATTATACCCTTTTCAGAAATGGAAAAAAAAAGAAATAAAGCCCGCAACCGTCATAGTTTGCAGGTTATTACGCTATGTATTAGCACGGCGATGGTGCTGATGCTCATCGGTATGGTTGTACTGACAGGCTTCACCAGTCGTAACCTTAGTTCATACGTAAAGGAGAATCTGACCATTACGATGATTCTTCAACCTGATATGAGTACGGAAGAGAGTGCCGCACTTTGTCAGCGTGTACGCTCGTTACATTATATCAATAGTTTGAATTTTGTCAGTAAGGAAGAAGCCTTGAAAGAGGGAACTCGTGAATTGGGGGCTAATCCTGCGGAGTTTGCTGGTGAGAATCCATTTACGGGTGAGATAGAGTTGCAATTGAAAGCGAACTATGCGAACAATGATTCTATTAAGACGATAGCACAGGAATTACGCACTTATCGGGGTGTGAGTGATATTACTTATCCTCAAAACCTGGTAGAGAGTGTGAACAACACTTTGGCAAAGATTAGTCTTGTTTTGTTGGTTATTGCAGTTCTATTGACGATTGTTTCGTTCTCCTTGATTAATAATACAATCAGATTGAGTATTTACGCACGTCGTTTCTCCATTCATACAATGAAACTGGTTGGCGCTTCTTGGAGCTTTATTCGTGCTCCCTTTCTTCGTAGAGCGGTGCTGGAAGGATTGGTTTCAGCATTAATGGCAATTGTTGCTTTGGGTATTGGGATGTGCTTCTTATATGATTATGAACCTGATATTACAAAGGTTTTATCGTTAGAAGCCTTACTCATTACAGCAGTTGTGATGGTGGCTTTTGGCGTGTTAATAGCCACATTCTGCTCATGGTTATCGGTAAATAAGTTCCTGCGAATGAAGGCTGGTGACTTGTACAAGATATAATCACCTCCTTTCACTCCTCATAATTCCTCAAATAAATATGGATAAAAGAAATTTAGCCTTTGGTAAGGTCAACTTTATCATGTTGGCAATTGGACTTGCTATTGTTATCATTGGATTCATTCTTTTGAGTGGCGGTAGTTCAACAGAAACTGCATTTGATCCAAGTATTTTCAGTGCACGTCACATCAAGGTGGCACCAGTAGTGACTTTCATCGGATTTATTTCTATCATCGGCGCAATTATCTATAAGCCGAAAGATACAAATGATAAGGAGGTATAATGACACTTATACAAACTATCATTATCTCCATTGTGGAAGGATTAACAGAGTTTCTTCCTGTTTCTTCTACAGGTCACATGATTATCACTCAACATCTCTTGGGCGTTTCACAAGGTAGTCCCTTTGTACATGCCTTTACATTCATCATTCAGTTTGGTGCAATCCTTTCTGTTGTATGTCTGTATTGGAAACGCTTCTTCCACATTGACCGTACACCTGTTCCAGCTGATGTAGAGAATCCGTTTTTGCGTTTTATTCATCCATTAAGATTCTACTGGTTGCTCTTTGTTGGAGTTTTGCCAGCTGTAGTGATAGGTTTAGCTGCAAAGAAGAGTGGTTTACTCGACTGGTTGCTTGATTCTATTTGGGCGGTAGCAATTATGTTGGTTGTTGGTGGAATCTTCATGCTTTTCTGCGACAAGATATTCAATAAAGGTAGAGAAGAAAATAAGTTGAACGAAAAACGTGCCTTTAATATTGGTTTGTGGCAGTGTTTATCCGTGATTCCAGGAACGAGCCGTTCTATGGCAACGATTGTTGGAGGTATGGCGAACGGACTCACACGTAAGCATGCAGCAGAATACTCTTTCTTCTTGGCAGTACCAACAATGGCTGGTGCTACACTGCTAGATCTTCTAGATATACTGAAAGAAGATGCTACATGGGTGAATACTCATGATTTGATAATGCTCGCTGTTGGCTGTGTTGTGTCCTTTGTAGTCGCATTGTTAGCCATGAAGTGGTTTGTCAGCTTCCTTACTAAGTATGGCTTTAAAGTCTTTGGCTGGTATAGAATCATTATTGGTATTATCATTATCGTGATGTTGCTCTCTGGCATGTCATTGAACATGGTTGATTAATCCACCTTTATTATATAGCGATCCTTATGAACTTCAAAGAAGGAGTAATCATCCCGATTGATAAACCCTACGGCATAACGAGTTTCAAAGCTTTGGCACATGTACGTTATCTCTGTACACAAGCTAATGATGGAAAAGTGAAGATTGGTCATGCAGGAACGTTAGATCCCTTGGCAACGGGTGTACTAATTCTCGCTACGGGGAAGATGACAAAGCAAATAGAAACATTGCAGGCGCACACGAAGGAATATGTTGCTACATTACAATTGGGAGCTACAACTCCTAGTTATGATATGGAACATGAGGTGAACGAGAATTTTCCTGTAGAGCATATCACACGTGAATTGATAGATAAAACTTTGCCACAATTCGTGGGTGATATAGAACAGATCCCTCCAACCTATAGTGCTGTGAAGGTCGATGGGAAACGCGCTTTTGACTATCGTCGTAGTGGAAAAGAGGTTGTATTGAAGGCTAAAAATATCCATATAGATGAGATAGAAGTCTTGAACTTTGATACAGCTAAGATGCAATTGACAATTCGGGTTGGATGTGGTAAGGGTACTTACATTCGTGCGTTGGCACGCGATCTAGGACGAGCAATGCATAGCGGAGCCTATCTTACGGCATTGCGACGTACAAGAGTTGGTGACGTAAAAGTCGAAGATTGTGTTAATTATGACCAGTTTGAGACATGGCTCCAACAACAAATAATAGATAAATAAAACTCTCCCAAAATATTAATATGAAGCTTTCACAATTCAAATTCAATTTACCTAAAGAGCAGGTTGCTTTATATCCTCATTCTTCTAAACGTGTATTGACACGTTCTGATGGTAGTACGCAGACTTTCACAATCACTCGCCGAGATGAAAGCCGGTTAATGGTTGTACATCGTAAGTCTGGTAAGATTGATATGTTCAAGGGTGAAGTGAATGGAGATCCTACAGAGGATGATTATATCCGCTTCAAAGATGTATTCGATTACTTTGAAGAGGGTGATGCCTTTATATTCAATGATACAAAGGTGTTCCCTGCTCGTTTGTATGGTACTAAGGAGAAGACAGATGCAAAGATAGAGGTGTTCTTGCTTAGAGAACTTAATCAAGAGATGCGTCTATGGGATGTGTTGGTTGAGCCTGCCCGTAAGATTCGTATTGGTAATAAACTCTTCTTTGATGAATCAGGAACAATGGTCGCAGAAGTAATTGACAATACTACCTCACGTGGTCGTACACTTCGTTTCCTATATGATTGTCCTCACGAGGAGTTTAAACGAGAGTTATTCGCTTTAGGTGAAGCACCATTACCACGTTACATCATTGATAATCGTCCAAAGGAAGAAGGAGAAGAATTTGCTCATGCAACGAAAGAAGATATGGAGAATTTCCAGTCTGTCTTTGCAAAGAATGAGGGAGCAGTATCTGCGCCAGGTACTAATATTCATTTCTCTGAGCACATGATGAAGATGATGGAGATTCGTGGAATAAAGAAATCGTTTATCACTTTGCATTGTGGTTTGGGTAACTTCCATGATATAGAGGTGGAGGATTTGACTAAACATAAGATGGATTCTGAAGAGATGCACATCAATGCTGAGGCTTGTGAGATTGCTAACAATGCAAAGAAAGCAGGACATCATTTATGTGCTGTTGGTGCGAGTGTTGTAAAGGCGACAGAGACAGCTGTTGGTACTGATGGTATGTTGAAGGAATATGATGGTTGGACTAATGAGTTCATCTTCCCCCCTTATAACTTCGGTTTCGCAGATTCTATGTTGGTTAACTTCTATCAACCTTATTCAACTCTATTGATGGAAACAGCAGCTTTTGGAGGTTATGACCTTATAATGGAGGCTTATGACAAAGCAGTGAAGAATGGTTATATGTTTGGTTGCTTTGGTGATTCATTGTTGATTCTCAACGATTAGTATGCATATAGTTTATTTATCCCTCGGTACAAACCTTGGAAACAGAAAGGCTATTATGCACGAGGCTATAACACGAATAGGAGAAAAGATTGGCACAGTATTGCGCCAATCTTCTTTTCACGAGACAGAGCCTTGGGGATTTGAAAGTCCTAATCTCTTCCTCAATGCTTGTGTATGTGTGTCTACTTCTCTTGCCCCCCGACAGCTATTAGAGGCGACACAAGCCATAGAAATAGAGATGGGAAGAGTGAAGAAGTCAATCAATGCACAATATACAGACCGTATCATAGATATTGATATTCTACTTTATGACAACCTAAATATCAACGAACCAAACCTTGTTATCCCTCATCCTTTGATGGAAGAACGCGATTTTGTGATGTTACCTTTAAAGGAAATATGGGATGACTGAATCGTCTACATGCAACAATATAAACTAAATCTATTTGTTTTGAGAACTCTCAAACGCAAGAATCTTGATATAAATATAACAAACCAATATACTTGACTAATAATATAAACAAATGAAAAGAACAATCTTACTGATGTTAACTGTGTGTGCAAATATTTTATTAGCTAACGCAGATCCTATCACCAAAGCACAGGCTTTGAGTATTGCCTCAAAATATATCAATAAACCAATACTCTCAGGCAATTCTCCTAAGACTCGCTCGTCACAAGCTAATGAGCAACCAGCTTATTACATTTTTACTAATCCAAACGACAAGAAATTCGTTATTATCTCTGGAGAAAGTAAACTCAACGAGCTCGTGGGTTATGGAGATAAGATGACAGAAAACCCCAACGACCAGCCTCCATACTTCAAACTGTTCTTAAAGGAATATGAACGTGTTGTAAAAGAGGTGCGTTCTAAAGCTGCAACTACTACTCCACAGCGTCCTATCAAACGAAAAGTAGAACCCTTGCTTACTTGTAAGTGGAGCCAGTATGACCCTTTCAATAAGTACACCCCACTAAGTAATGGACAGCATACACCTACTGGTTGTGTTGCAACAGCCACAGCACAGGTGATGTTCTACAATAAATGGCCTAAGAATCGACCACAAGATTATATAGCATCGACAGGTGATGATGCTAAGAAGAGTGCTACTTATTGGTGGGATGAGATGAAGAACACGACTAATGAGATGGGAACGGAACATTCTCGACAAGCCGTTGGCGTATTGATGTCTGACATCGGTAAGGCTGTCAATATGAGATACTATTATAGAGGTAGTGACTCAAACTTACAATATGCTTGCAATGCACTTCGCGACAAGTTCGACTATACGGTACGTTATCTTGACAAAAACTTCCTTCCTGCCAATGACTTCCTCAATGAGGTGATGCAAGAAATCTCAGACGGATACCCTGTCTTGGTAGTAGGTGGACCTCATGCCTTTGTTTATGATGGATATGATGAACAGGGGCTCATTCATACCAACTGGGGCTGGGGAGGTGAAAACGACGGATACTTCGACATCAACATAGTTACCCTTAATGTTTCAGGCTTTGCCCTCAATAGTGGAACATTCTGGGACGACATCTCAGTTGTCTTTGCCCATCCTAATGACGGTAAGGCTACACCTTTTAAGGATATAGAGCGCGGATTAGATGCAAGAACCACCACATCGCTCACTATTGACAAGACAGAGGCAAGCCGTTCTGAAAGTTTTAGTGCAAAGATTGAGAAGTTAGGCTCGTATAGTTCGGTGAAAGGTGAACTTGGTGTATTCACTGGCAAGGTTGCACTTGCCCTCTATAATGACAAGAACAAAAAAGTAAAAATCTTCAACTCAACTGCAAGCGACCAGACTTGGGCATCTATCTTTACTTCCATGTCCTTTGATGTTGCTGATATTAACTTTAAGGGTATTGCTGACGGAAACTACCGTTTAGTACCAGTATTCTCTGAGATGCTCGATACCAAAACAAAGGAACACGGTGACTGGAAACCTATCACTCACGCCAATGAAATAGAAGTAAGACTCACTGCAGATGCTGTTCACATCAATACAAATAACCCTAAGGATGTTGTTGTGATTGAGAAAAGCCCAAGTGTACTCTCCCCTTTCTATGAAGATGCTGGAAATGCGGCCTTTAGTTTTACGATGTACAATCCAGGTAGAGAGGAAGTACGTGGCGACTTGGTGATGACACTCACTAATCAAGAGACTAAAGAGGTCTTTAATGGCTATCTACTTACGCCTAACGTTGTTGCACAACGACTTGGTCGATCAACCTTTATCATCAAAATGCTTACGCTTTATTATAGCCCGGGTAAGGTTGGAAAATTGCCCAAAGGTAAATATGACGTAACGCTATCGATAAAGGTTAATAGAAATGGTACGGACGTCAATGTACCTATTAAGATGAAAGAACCTTTCAAGATTGAAGTATTGCCTAAGCCGGACAATGGAAATATTCTGTTTACTTTTATTGATTATTATGCGGATGGTGAATACGCTAATTATAGTACCTTCCAGCTGAATAAAATAAAAGAAATAAGTCTGCAAGTACATTCTAAAGTATCTGGTTATCAGATTAAGAATGGCTATCGTGGTCCAATTCATTATCGTCTACTCGATTTGACAAGTAACAAGTGGATTGAATTGGGAACAGTACGTTATGTTTATCTCCCTTGTGATGCAGACAACAATGCAGCCCAAACACGTATCACCTTTGCTTCTTCTCAATTAGAGCCTAATCATTCATACGAGATACACATAGAGGTTGAAAGGGATGGGAAACGAGAAGACATTTGGAATCCTAATACGTTACGCAATGTATTTAATATGGTAGATGAGTTTAAACCTACAGGCATTGGCTTGCTTAAGGATTACAAGGAGTCTGTAAAGAATATATTTACTTTGCAAGGTATTCGTTTATCAAAGACTTGGGAAGAGCTCCCTGTAGGCATCTATATTATAGATGGTAAGAAAGTGATAAAGACAAGATAACAGAAAAAAGGTAAGAAAGGAAAGCTTAAATAGCTTTGACTTTCTTACCTTTTATATTTTACTTAGCTGTAAGTCTTACTTACGGAGACCTAAAGCCTTTACGATAGCACGATAGCGCTCAATGTCACGATCATAAAGATAGTTGAGTAAAGCACGACGTTTACCAACAAGATGAGTTAGTGAACGAGTAGTAACATAGTCCTTACGATTCTTCTTTACGTGTTCTGTCAAGTGCTTGATTCGATAAGAGAAAAGTGCAATCTGGCTCTCTGCAGAACCTGTATCTGAACTCTTCTGAGCCTTACCAAACTGTGCGAAAATCTCTTCTTTCTTTGCTTTTTCTAAATACATAGTTTTGTTTGATTAATTAATTGTGCAATTACATTCTTCTATTGCTAGCCTGCCTTAATCACAACAGACCACAACATCAAATGCATCGGAATATCCGAAAACGCGGTGCAAAGATACAACTTTTTCTCTGAACGACAAGCGTTTTCCATTTTTTATTAGTACTTTTGCACCGTAATTCAGCGTAAGTTTTTAAGGTAAATACATGCAAGATATTCGTAACATCGCAGTTATTGCGCACGTTGACCATGGTAAAACGACCTTGGTTGACAAGATGATGCTCGCTGGTAAGCTTTTCCGTGATGGACAAGACAACAGTGGAGAAGTTCTCGACTCTAATGACTTGGAGCGTGAACGAGGGATAACGATTCTGAGTAAGAATGTAAGTATCAATTGGAAAGGAGTAAAGATTAATATTCTTGACACCCCTGGTCACTCTGATTTTGGTGGTGAGGTAGAGCGTGTATTGAACATGGCAGATGGTTGCCTATTGCTCGTAGATGCTTTTGAAGGTCCTATGCCACAAACTCGCTTTGTGTTGCAAAAGGCTTTGCAATTAGGCTTGAAACCTGTTGTTGTTATTAATAAGGTGGACAAACCTAATTGTCGTCCAGAGGAGGTATATGAGATGGTGTTCGATCTTATGTGTGACCTGAATGCTACAGAGGAGCAGTTGAACTTCCCAGTTGTCTATGGTTCTGCCAAGAATGGTTGGATGAGTGAAGACTGGAAGAAACCAACTGATAATATTGAATATTTGCTAGATCTTATTCTCGAAGCAATTCCTGCTCCTAAGCAGCTTGAGGGTACACCACAGATGTTGATTACTTCTTTGGATTACTCAAGCTATACTGGTCGTATTGCAGTCGGTCGTGTACATCGTGGTACATTGAAGGATGGTCAGAACATCACAATCTGTCATCGTGATGGAACACAAGAACGCACGAAGATAAAGGAGCTTCATACTTTCGAAGGTATGGGACATAAGAAGACAGATCATGTCGATTCTGGTGATATCTGTGCTGTAATTGGTTTGGAGAAGTTCGAGATTGGTGATACAATCGCAGATTTTGAGAACCCTGAACCATTACCACCTATTGCGGTAGATGAGCCTACTATGAGTATGCTCTTCACCATTAATGACTCTCCTTTCTTTGGTAAAGAAGGTAAGTTCTGCACTTCTCGCCACATTAGTGACCGTTTGAACAAAGAGTTGGAGAAGAACCTTGCATTGCGTGTTCGCCCTATGGAGGGTTCAATGGATAAGTGGATTGTCAGTGGTCGTGGTGTTCTTCACCTGTCAGTTCTCGTTGAGACAATGCGTCGTGAGGGCTACGAGCTTCAGGTTGGACAGCCACAAGTTATCTACAAGGAGATTGATGGACAGAAATGTGAGCCTATTGAGGAATTGACAATCAACGTACCAACAGACTTCTCAAGTAAGATGATTGATATGGTAACACGTCGTAAAGGTGACTTGTTAGGTATGGATGCAGAGGGAGATCGTGTTAACATCACCTTTGAAATCCCATCACGTGGTATCATCGGCTTACGTACTAACGTCCTTACTGCTAGTCAGGGTGAGGCTATTATGGCGCATCGTTTTAAGAATTATCAGCCTTTCAAGGGAGAGATAGTACGCCGTACCAATGGTTCAATGATTGCTCTTGAGAATGGAACAGCCTACGCTTATGCTATTGATAAGCTCCAGGATCGTGGTAAGTTCTTCATTGATGCAGGTGAGGAAGTATATGGTGGACAGGTAGTAGGCGAGCACGTTCATGATAATGACCTCGTTATCAACGTTACAAAGGCAAAGCAGTTGACTAACGTCCGTGCTTCTGGTTCTGATGAGAAGGCTCGTGTTATACCAAAGACAGAGATGAGTCTTGAGGAATGTCTTGAGTATATCAAAGGTAACGAGTATGTTGAGGTAACGCCAAAGAATATTCGTATGCGTAAGATAACGCTTGATCATTTGGAGCGTAAGCGCGAGAACAAGGATTAAATCTTATTTCAATCATAAGACGAGGGGGCGACTATCCAGTGGGGTAGCCGCCTCTTTTTGTATTGTCCGATGTAATGGACGTTTGGTAAACAGATACCCCTAAACCTCTCGAAACCCTTTTGTTTATCACCTTTGCAGCATTTGGTATCCCCTTTCCTCTTATATCTTGCATCTCCTTCTCCTATACCTTACATCTTTCTCTCCTATATCTTGCGTCTTTTTCTTCTATACCTTGCATTTAAAACTCTCGTAAGAAATCTTTGTCTCATCATGATGAAATCAGTGTCTCATCACGATGAAACTTGTGTCTCATCATGATGAAACTAGTGTCTCATCGTGATGAAACAAAGAAAACACATACATGTAAAAGACGCAAGTCTAGTAGGTAATTAAAAGAGAGTATAGGAGAAATGAAATGCAAACAGGTACTCTAACAAGCGCTAACACCTAATCCTCGATTCGTATAGTACTACTTCCTTGAACCTTAGTCAATACTTCTAAATAAATAAAGTCCTTGAAGATAGAGGCTTCTTACAATCTCTTTAATTCTTCAAGAAACGTCTATTACGCCTCTATTCCATTGTTTATATGCAAGGAGTTAGCACTGGTCTTTACGATGAATAAAGTATTGCCTAAAACCTTAGCTTACTTGCTTTATTAACAGATTATGCTTATTTTTGTAACCGAGTTCAAGGCTCTCTCCAATGGTACTAGTTAGTTATTTCGAGAGTAGGGCAGTATGAGATTCAAATAATAAAAGGTTAGTCTATGTTAGGAGCAATAGTTGGGGACATCATAGGGTCAGCCTATGAGTTTAATAATACGAAGCGGAAAGAGTTCCATTTGTTTACTCCGAGGAGTAAATTCACAGATGATACGGTGATGACGTTGGCTGTGGCTCGATGGCTGTGTGACGATAAGGAGCACCGCAAAGAAACACTGGTTCGATACATGCAAGAGCTTGGCAGACATTATCCAACGGCTGGTTATGCTGGTAGTTTTATGCGTTGGTTGTATAATCCAGAGCCTCAACCTTATAATAGCTATGGGAATGGCTCTGCTATGAGGGTAAGCCCCGTTGCGTTCTATGCGCATAGTTTACAGGAAGCATTAGGTCTTGCGAAGATATCAGCAGAGGTGACACACAATCATCCCGAAGGCATAAAAGGAGCACAAGCAATTGCTTCCTCCATTTATCTTGCACGTCATGGAGCAACGAAAGAAGAGATTAAGAGCTATGTAGAGGAGCAATTTCATTATGATTTAAGTCGGCAATTGGATGATATCCGACCTACTTATTCCTATGATATGTCCTGTCAGAATACTGTCCCACAGGCTCTTTTAGCATTCCTTGAAGGTGCTAACTTTGAAGATGTGATGCGTTCGGCGGTATCTATAGGAGGCGATTCTGATACGATAGCAGCAATGGCTGGTGGTATAGCCCAAGCCTTTTACGTGATTCCAAAGAAGCTTTCAAGTTATTGCTATGCCCTTCTGACACCCGAATTGCGTGGCGTTCTTAATGATTTTGAAGACTTGTTGGGCTGTCGAGAGGCTGATCCTTTTAACATTGAACGTTTCATAGAGGCACAGAATACGAGTAATACTTATCGCCAAGCATTGGCAGAAATGCAGCAAGGACACAAGCAGACGCATTGGATATGGTTTATTTTCCCACAGCTAAAAGGCTTTGGTCACAGTGCGTATTCACAGTATTATGGGTTGGCTGATACCGATGAAGCACGCACTTATCTGGCTCATCCATTATTGAACGAACGCTTACGCACAATCACTAAGGCAGTCCTGTTGCATGGCAATATGGAGGTGAAAAGGATAATGGGGAGTAGCATTGATGCCGTCAAACTCAAATCTTCTATGACGCTATTTGACGTAGTTTGTCCTAATGATATCTTTGAAGAAGTACTGAAAACGTTCTATGGTGGGGAGCGAGATAGCCTAACCTTGAATAAATTAGGTTTATAGGATAAGAGGATTTAAGTCTGATGAGCAAGTAGGGAGAGTATAATAAATAGCGAATAATATCGTTTTCTATGATGTAATCTTTAACTTAATAAAATTCAAAACCCAATGAAACGGATAATTACATTAGCTTTCTTGAGTGCCATCTCGTTGGCTTCTTTTGCGCAGAGTAAGGTTGGAACATGGTCTGTGATACCTCATGTTGGCGTGTCGATAGCCTCTCTAACTCATCAATCAGGCGGCATAGAGGTTGGTGATAATCAATCTCAAGAGCTGAAGCCACAGGCTCGCCCAGGTTTTACTGGTGGTGTTGATGTGCTGTATCAGGCGTCTGATATAGTTGGATTATCTATCGGTCTAAGTTACGTCCAAGCTGGTTGTAAGTACAAGGACGTTGATGATAATGGTATGATATGGCACGATCATTACGCTCGAACGGACTATATCTCGGTTCCTCTTGTGGCTCATTCTTACATTGCGCCAGGACTTTCAATCAACGTAGGTGTCGCTCCTTCTTTCTTAATCTATGGTAAGTATCATGCTGGAATGCTTAGTTATGACCTTGATGCAGATGGGCATAGAACGAATGTACAAGAGGGTGTGATAGACATAGATACTAAGAAAGGACTACGCAATTTCACCCTTTCAATCCCCGTTGGTATCAGTTATGAGTATGAGAATGTGGTGTTAGATGCCCGTTATAATGTGGGTGTACTCAATGCTTATAAATATGGACTAACAGCCCGCAATAAGGTCTTTGAGGTATCTGTAGGTTATAAGTTTGATTTGTAAGAACAGTCCTATTACCTTCTCCCAGTCTAACGGAAAGCCTCCCCAAGTCCCTCTGAAGGAGGGGATGTTGCCTAATGGAAGTTTGCTGGGAAAGTCTTGCTTGTTTTGAAGGAACGCCCTCTTCAATGCGAAGAAGGCGTTTCTTCATGTCAAAGAAACGCCTTCCTTAAATGGAGAAGAGGCTCTCTTTCCTTGCACCCATTCGTTCTTCCTCCCTTTGGGGATGTTGGGAATGGTTTCAAAGACAGCTTACTTCCCCCGTTGTTTCAGTCTATGTAGAAGCCAGAAGTAGGCTGGGATAAGGAATAAATCAGCCATTAGCCATGCGACAGGGTCGGCATAACAGACGCCTAACCATGCGAAGGTTGGTACTAACCAGAGGCTAACACCACAACGGGCAATCATCTCCATGACACCACTCATCATACTCAAATTGCTATATCCGAGCCCCTGAATGCTATAACGGAGGATGACCAGCACACCTAATGACGGATAGAACCAGTTGGCAATACGCATGAGTTGGGCTGCATTAGCGATGACCTCTTGCTCACCACTATTGACAAAGAGCATCATCATCTCGTCTGCAAAAGGATAGATAATCGCCACTGTCAATACGAAATAAGCCATCATAATCCACATAGAATCGCGCACTCCCGTCTTTACTCGGTCTATTCTCTTAGCTCCAATGTTCTGTCCACAATAGGTTGCCATGGCTACACCGATATTTTCCAGCACACAGGTAAAGAGATATTTAATGCGTATTGCCGCCGTAAACGATGCTACATAAATCGTACCAAGGGCGTTGTTCGCACTCTGAAGCATGATGATACCAATGGAAGTGATGGAGAATTGCAGTCCCATTGGTATGCCATTGTTTAGTAGAATACTAATCTTCTTGTTATCGAAAGAGCGTTCCTCGCCCTTGGGAACAAGGATCGTTAGCTTCTTTTTAATATACCACCAACACAGAACGGAAGCAACAGCTTGACTCAAGAAAGTGGCGATACCTGCTCCTTCTACGCCCATTCTCAATAAGAGAATAAGCACGATATCAAGCAAGATGTTGAGGAATGACGATGCAATTAAGAAGTAGAAAGGTTGCTTCGAGTTCCCCAGTGCACGTATCTGACCCGATAGTAAGTTGTAAGCAATGGTAAATGGAATCGTACAGAACTGTAGGAAGAGGAAGACGTAAGCGTCATGGAACACATCCTCTGGCGTGTTGACGAGGTGAAGAATCTTACCACAAAAAATGCAAGAAAGCAATGTGATGACGATTGCCAATACAACGGCAATACGGATGGAATTGCTTACGTAGCATCGCATCTTGTGATAATCGCCCGCTCCGAAAGCCTGTGCTATAGGGATGGCGAAGCCTGCGCACGAACCATTACAGAACCCCATGATAAGGAACATAATGCTGCTTGAGGCTCCAACAGCCGCTAATGCGTTCACTCCTATCCATCGCCCGACGATGGCGGCATCGATGATTAGATACATCTGCTGCAATAGGTAGCCGAGAATAAGGGGTATGGCAAACTTGATGATGGCGCGAGATGGTGCGCCTTGGGTCATACTTTCTGTATGAATTGATTGTGGCATGGTGTGGTTGTGTTAGTGGTTGACGAGTTAACGGGTAGACGAGTTGACGAGTTAATAGGTCGTGTCGCTATCATTGCAAGCAACTTGTCAACTTGTCAACCCGTCTACTCGTCCACTTGTCTACTCTTTCTCCGGATACAGAAGATTAGCTTCTGTGATGTTATCCAGCACCTCTGTGAGGAATTTACGTGATTCCCACTTAGCCATGGGGAGGTCATGTAGTAGATAGTTACCGCAGTCGCGTGGTGCAGCACCAGGTATCTCGCCCTCGTAATCAGCGACGAATTGGAAGGTGCGACGCATGAGTTCTACAATATCCTTCGACTCCAAGTCGCCTTGAAGGATAAGGTAATTACCCGTCAAGCAGCCCATTGGTCCCCAATATACAACTCGGTCTTTCCATTCCGGGTCGTTGCGAAGATAGGTAGCAGCTAAATGCTCAATAGTATGGATAGCCCCCACGTGCAGCACAGGCTCACGGTTTGGCTCCTTCATACGTATGTCGAAGGTGGTAACAACCTCGTTGCCAACCTCGTCTTTACGGCTTACGTAAATGCCACGTAGCAATCGCTCGTGGTCAATAGTGAATGATGGAATCTTGTTCATAGTTGCTTTCTTTTGTTGTTATATTACTGTGTAACGAGGCTCTCACTCCTTTTATATGATATTAATAAAGTGCTTCGTCACCTCGAAGCTACCGTTAGCTATCCTGTTCCAGAAGTCGAAATACTGGCTAGCCTTGTTATCCTTCAATGGAATATCACTGATGACACGGAAGGATATAAAGGGTTTCTTGTAGATGTGGCAGACCTGTGCAATGGAGCAACTCTCCATATCGACAGCTGTTGCCGATGGGAACTTATCAAGGATCTGTTGCATCTTCTCCCGTGAGTTAACGAACCATTCGCCACTAACAGTGAGCCCTGCTTTGACATGAATATCCTTACAATCGTTACGTGTGTTTAGTGAGAGAGCCTTCTCAATGAGCTCTGTTGGTGCCTTAAAACGGGCTGGCATACCAATAATCTGACCATATTGTACCTCGTCACCACAATATGCGTCATGGTAAGTACACTCGCTTGCTACCACCACATCAGTTACCTCCAAAGAGGTGTCGGCACCGCCTGCACAACCACTTGATATTACTAAGTCGGGGTTGTAGTGATTAATCATCTCCACAGCACCAATAGCCGAGTTAACCTTACCAATACCACATTGTTGCAGGATAATCTCCTTATCCTCTAGCGTTCCGGTTACGAAGTCTTTATGATGATAACGCTCTGTTTGCGTGTCTGAGAGAATTGACTTGAGTTGCGTGAACTCCTTGTCCATCGCAACGATGATTCCTATTTTCATACTGCAAAGGTACGAAAAAGTTAGAAGTTGGATGTTGTAAGTACTTTGTTTTTTGTAACTTTGCACGCATTAATACGCATACTTTAGAAGAAACAAAACGCTAGAAATATGAGAACTTATAAGAAATTCCTACCTGATGTAGTGGTGGTATTGGTATTTGCGATTATCTCTTTCGCTTACTTCCTTGTGCCCGTTACACAGGGAAAGATACTCTTTCAGCACGATGCTTCAGCGGGTGTTGGCTCGGCGCAAGAGCTTACGGAGTATCAAAATCGTACGGGTGAGACAACGAGATGGACTAATTCTATCTTCGGAGGTATGCCTACTTATCAGATGTCACCATCTTATCAGTCGACCGATGGACTGTTACAAGTGATGAACGCATACCATCTCTGGTTGCCAGATAACGTATGGTTCCTCTTCGCCTACCTGTTAGGTTTCTATATTCTGTTGCGTGCCTTCGACTTCAGACAGACGTTAGCTGCACTCGGAAGTATCATGTGGGCGTTCTCGTCCTACTTCCTAATTATCATCGCAGCAGGTCACTTGTGGAAGGTAATGGCATTAGCCTATCTACCGCCAATGATTGCTGGTATCGTCTTAGCCTATCGTGGTAGATACCTGTCGGGATTCATTGTTACGGCACTCTTCACGGCATTTGAGATAAAGGCGAACCACGTGCAAATGACGTATTACTACCTGTTTGTCATCCTCTTCATGGTGATAGCTTACCTTGTAAAGGCTGTGCGTGAGAAGCAGCTAACAGGCTTTATGAAGTCGACTGGTGTGGTAGCAGCTGCCGCAGTGATTGGTATTGCAATCAATCTATCGAGCCTCTATCACACATGGCAGTATCAGAAGGAAAGCATGCGAGGCAAGAGTGAGTTGGTAAAGAAGGATGCCGCCAATCAAACAAGCTCTGGTTTAGACCGTGACTACATAACACAATGGAGTTATGGCATTGATGAGACACTAACGCTCTTAGTGCCTGATGCGAAGGGTGGGGCTACTGTCCCGTTGAGCAAGAACGCCACTGCTATGGCAAAAGCCGACCCACAGATACAATCGATGATACCGCAACTCTATGATGCAATACCGCAATACTTTGGTACGCAGCCAGGCACTAGCGGACCTGTTTACGTGGGTGCTTTCGTGTTGTTCCTCTTCATCTTAGGATTGTTCATTGTGCGTGGCTCTATGAAATGGGCACTACTGGCGGCTACTGTTCTGTCGGTTCTTCTCGCATGGGGACATAACTTCATGGGCTTTACGAACTTCTTCCTCGATTACATACCGATGTATGCTAAGTTCCGAACAGTGGCTAGTATCCTTGTAATAGCCGAGTTTACGATACCTCTTTTGGCTGCGCTTGCCTTGAAGAAGATAGTTGATGAGCCTGAAGTACTTACCAAACAGATGAAGTTCGTCTATATCAGTTTAGCCCTTACAGCAGGCGTTGCGCTATTGATTGCCCTGTTCCCTGGTATGATGGAACCCTTCATCAGTGACCAAGAGCGTCAGATGATAACCAGTATTCAAGGTATGGATGGCAATACTGCTAACACGATTCTATCCAACATCGCAACGATGCGTGAGGCAATGGTGAGTGCTGACGCATGGCGTTCGGTCATAGTGATCTTGATAGGTTTCGCCCTCTTGTTCCTCTACAAGATGAAGAAGTTACGTGCCGAGTATATGGTTATCTGCATGGCGGTACTTTGTCTTGTTGATATGTGGCAAGTGGACAAACGATACCTAAATGATGAGATGTTTGTACCTAAGAGTGAGCGTGATATGCCTCATCAAGCCACTTCCACAGATCTTGCCATTATGAAGGATAAGAGCCTTGACTATCGTGTGTTGAACCTCGCTTCGAACACCTTTAACGAGAACGAGACTTCTTACTTCCATAAGAGTATCGGTGGTTATCACCCTGCTAAGCTCCGTCGTTATCAAGAGATGATTGATGCTTACATCGCTCCAGAGATGCAGAAGACGATGCAGGCGATTGCTGCTGCAGGTGGTAATATGCAGGCGGTTGATGGTGTGAAGACCTTCCCTGTATTGAATATGCTGAACACAAAGTACTTTATTCTTCCACTGCAGGGTGGCACAACGGCACCAATACAGAACCCATATGCACAGGGCAACGGCTGGTTTGTTAACAAGCTCACCTATGTCGACGACGCCAACGCAGAGTATGCCGAGGTGGGTAAGATTGACGTGCGCCATGAGGCGGTAGCCGATAAGAAGTTTGAGGCGGCTTTAGGTCAGGCGAAGGCGAACGACTCTACTGCAATCGTGAAGCTCGATAAGTATGAGCCTAACAACCTGCAATATACCGTCAACTCTAAGAATGGTGGTGTTGTAGTCTTCTCTGAAGTTTACTATCCGGGTTGGACAGCCACTATCGACGGTCAGCCTGCAGAGTTGGGACGTGTTAACTATATCCTCCGTGCTGTGAGCGTGAAGCCGGGTAAGCATACCGTAGTCCTCGACTTCCACCCAACAAGTATCTCTACGACTGAGACCATTGCTTACATTGCGATTGTTATCTTGCTCTTGGCGATTGCGGGAGCAGGGTATATGGAGTGGAGGAAGAAGAAGTAGAAGAAGAAGTCCCTCCCCCGTCCCCTCCCCCATAGGGAGGGGCGTAGAATGCGAGATACCCCCAATCATTTCTGAACTTGCGGTCATTGCGAGAATTGAAGTGTGGAGACAAGGGGAAGTCATCACAAAAGATGAAGGTTGAAAAAGGATAAGACTGAATACCCCCTCGCAAGTATATTGGCTTACGAGAGTATTCCGTTTAAATCGAAGAGTGTTTAGGGCATAGGCTTTATATACTTTTATTGTATAAGGCTTATAGCGTTCTTCACCTATTATATATATTGTAAAATAAGGATAAGAAGAAAATTATGAGACAACGAGTTGAAAAGAAGCTAAACCAGCATTTGATGCTACCGATAAAGCTGTTTATGGGTAGGGAGAAGTCAGGAGGTATCGTTCTGATTCTCAGTGTCACCTTAGCAATGATATTGGCAAACAGCAATATTGCTGAGAGCTATTTCCATTTCTTTGAGCAGGAAGTTGGCTTTATCGTCAACGGAGAGCCTTATCTGAATTATAGTCTGCACCATTGGATTAATGATGGCTTAATGGCTATGTTCTTCTTTGTGGTCGGCTTAGAGTTAAAAAGAGAATTCATCGGAGGCGAACTGGCTGACATCAGAAACACCATTCTACCTATTGGTGCAGCAATAGGCGGTATGATTGTACCTGCCTTGATATTTTTAAGTCTGAACATAGGTACCCCACAAACGATGGGATGGGGAATACCGATGGCAACTGACATTGCCTTTGCCTTAGGAGTAGTATATCTTTTGGGCGATAAAGTACCCGTATCAGCTAAGGTTTTCCTTACAACACTTGCCATAGTAGACGACCTTGGGGCTGTGCTTGTCATCGCCTTCTTCTACACTTCCGAACTCTCTATTGCGAGTTTGCTCTTTGGTTTGGGCTTTCTCGCAGTGATGTTTATAGGAAACAGACTCGGTATCAAGAGCCTATTCTTCTATGCCGCACTTGGTATCGGTGGTGTATGGGTAACCTTCTTGCTGTCAGGAATCCACGCAACGATTGCTGCCGTACTTGCTGCCTTTATGATTCCAGCCGATGCAAAGATTAACGAGTCGGTCTATCTCAAGCGTATGAAGAAACTGACAAGACGTTTCGAGAAAGAGGAACCTAACGAGGTGAGAACCTTGGAGGAGGGACAGGTTGACGTACTGACACATATACAGCACGACACTACTATTGCAATTCCCTTGCTGCAACAGCTTGAACATAAGATGGTACCTATCGTTACCTTCTTGATCATGCCTATCTTTGCGATTGCCAATGCAGGTATCAGTTTCACAGATTTAAGTCTATCTGACATCTTCTCTACCCACGTAGCACTCGGAGTGACATTGGGTCTGCTCTTAGGAAAACCGATTGGTATTATCGGAGCAACTTTCTTAATGGTAAAAATGCGTTGGGCAACCCTTCCAAGTGCCATCACTCGTCGCACACTGATAGGCTTAGGTATGCTTGCCTCTATCGGCTTCACCATGTCAATGTTCATCTCTACCCTCGCCTTCACCGACGAACTATTGATGACACAAGCAAAGTTGGGTATCTTCCTCGCCTCCATCTTAGGCGGAATAGGTGGGTATGTGCTGCTGAATAAGAAAAGTAAGTAAAAACAAGCTAACAATCAGCCCCACCCCATCCTTTCCCGAACCAACGGTCACTAACCGAAGGGAAGTAAAGGGGGTGGGGTTGGTTGCCTGATTGGTTGTTTGCTTTTACTCCTCCATCAACTTTCTATATCTACCTTTCTTAATCTCCTCATTGCCCAATCGGCGTGCCTTATTGATTTCGTAATCAGAGAAGCCGCCTTCGAAGTAAACAACTTCACCGTTACCCTCAAAGGCAAGGATGTGCGTACAAATACGATCGAGGAACCATCTGTCGTGGCTGATGACTACTGCACAACCTGCGAAAGCCTCTAAGCCTTCCTCAAGCGCACGTAGCGTATTCACGTCGATGTCGTTCGTTGGCTCATCGAGGAGTAACACATTGCCTTCCTGCTTGAGTGCTAATGCCAGTTGCAAGCGGTTGCGCTCACCACCAGATAGCACTGAACAGAGTTTGCTCTGGTCGGTTCCTGAGAAGTTGAAACGTGACAGATAAGCACGCGAATTGATGTCACGCCCACCCATGCGGATGGTTTCGTTGCCCTGTGCCACTACGTCATAAACGGTCTTGTTAGGGTCGATGTCCTTGTGTTGCTGGTCTACATAAGCCAACTTAACGGTCTCACCCACCTCAAACGTACCGCCATCTACCTGCTCAAGTCCCATGATGAGGCGGAAGAGAGTGGTCTTTCCTGTACCATTAGGACCGATGACACCAACGATACCATTAGGTGGCAACATGAAGTTGAGGTCGTTGAATAGCACCTTATCGCCAAACGCCTTCTTCACGTGCTGCGCCTCAATCACCTTATTACCGAGGCGTGGACCGTTCGGGATAAATATCTCTAACTTCTCTTCACGCTGCTTCTGTTCCTCGTTGAGCATTTGTTCGTATGAGTTCAAACGAGCCTTACCTTTTGCCTGTCGAGCCTTTGGTGCCATGCGAACCCACTCCAGTTCTCGCTCGAGAGTCTTACGTCTCTTCGATGCAGACTTCTCTTCCTGTTCCATGCGTTTGGTCTTTTGATCGAGCCACGAAGAGTAGTTTCCCTTCCAAGGAATCCCTTCCCCGCGGTCGAGTTCGAGTATCCATTCGCTCACATCATCTAAGAAGTAACGGTCGTGAGTGACGGCAATAACGGTGCCTTCATACTGCTGTAAGTGCTGTTCCAACCAATCGATACTCTCTGCATCGAGGTGGTTGGTAGGCTCATCAAGCAGTAGAACGTCGGGCTTCTGTAGGAGTAATCGGCACAAGGCAACACGTCTGCGCTCACCACCAGACAGATTCGTCACAGGTAAATCGCCCTTAGGACAGCGCAAGGCATCCATCGCCCGTTCCAGTCGGGAGTCGATGTTCCATGCGTCAGTAGCGTCGATGATGTCTTGAAGTTCAGCCTGTCTCTGCATGAGTTTATCCATCTTGTCGGCATCAGAGTAATACTCCTCCAAGCCGAACTTCACATTGATATCGTCATACTCTTTGAGTGCGTCATAGATTTGTTGCACTCCCTCCATGACGTTCTCTTTGACTGTTTTACTCTCATCGAGCGGTGGATCCTGTGGTAGATAGCCCACCGAATAACCCGGACTCCACACAACTTCGCCCTGCGTAGGCTCTACGAGCCCTGCAATAATCTTCATTAAGGTGGACTTACCCGCACCATTAAGACCTATGATACCTATCTTTGCGCCGTAGAAGAACGATAGATAAATGTTCTTCAGGATTTGTTTTTGGTTCTGTGGGATGATCTTTGACACGCCCACCATTGAGAAGATAATCTTCTTGTCGTCAACTGTTGCCATTGAATGTACTGTTTTGTTTGGTGGACAAAGATAGCTAAAATAATCCGTATTGACAAATCAATAGCATTGCAGAAGGGCGTCTGCTCGAAATGAAGAGAGCCTTTCCTTTATGCGAGAAGAGCCTCTCTTCGGGTGGAAGAGAGGCTCTCTTGAAATGGAGGGAACGCTCTATTGTATGCTATTTTGTGTATGCTTTGTATATAAAGGTATTCTTTTCTGCTGGGTGTAAGGCGTTTATGATCGTGCAAATAATAAGATGAATATTTAGTCAAGGTGCTCATTACACCAAGTTATGAGCGATGCTACTAATGGGAACAACTCTTTACCTGTTGTAGAGAGTGCGTATTTACCAGCCTTCTCTGTGATAATCTCGTCCTGTATTAATACCTGCAAGGAATTGGCGAGTTCGCTCTCGGGAAGATCCTTAAGTAGTGTGTTGTATCCTTTCGAACCACTTGCACCGAGTAACTGGATAATCCACAGCGTATCCGGTCGGCATATCCTTGCAAGGATATTACGTATCGGACACGTTGGAAATAAGGGGTCGGTTACCATTGAAGTGGCTCATTTAAGATATTGCCATCACTAGCGGGAGAATCACTCTCAACGAAGCTGTTTGCCTTATATTGTATGCAAAGCATGAGCAACTCGCCCTTACCTGTATTCTTCAATGCACGTTTGCCTTCTGGAGCAACACGTATGATACAACCTTCAGAGACTGGGAATATATCGCCATCTACCTGATATTCGCCCTCACCTTTTAGTATGAAGTAAAGTTCCTCGTGCGTCTTATGTGTGTGCAAGAAGCCACTGTCTTGTCCTGGAACGAGTGTTTGGAATGATAGCTCACTACCTGTTGCGTGTAAAGCCTGCCCTGCGAACACCTTACCGGGTATCTCAATCTCGCCCAGAGGGAGCACATAATCTTTGATCTCGTTGAGCTTTCCAACTGTTACTGCTGTGTAGTTCTTACCATCCTTAATTGTTTCAATCGTCTTCATAATGCTTTATTTGTTTAATTGTTATTATTTTGTTTTGACGATGCAAAGGTATAGTCTTTCATAGAATCGCACAAGTAGGCACGCAAAGGTCAGCCAGTTACCTCGAAGTAAGTAATGCGGTAAGTAGAGAGATTGCCGTTTCTTAGTTTTACATAGTTTAACTATAAAGTAAAAGGGAACGTTGACTTTAATGGTTACTTTTGTATAGTAATAAGACACATAGACGTTATTAGCAATGAATAGAAGTGATATTAGAGATGCTCTTTACCCTAATTGTCCTATCCGAAATGTGCTCTCTAGGGTAGGAGATAAGTGGTCAATGCTGGTGCTCTTCACCCTTGAGTCGAACGATAACCAACGCTTTAAAGAGTTGCAAAGGAATATCCCTGACATCTCTCAAAAGATGTTGACAGCAACGCTCAAGATGCTTGAGGCTGATGGACTCATTCGTCGTGAAGTCTTTCCAGAGGTACCACCTCGTGTGGAGTATTCGCTTACGAAGAAGGGTAAGAGTCTGTTGCCTCTGATTGATAATCTACTCTCGTGGGCAAGTGAGAATATGGAGGATATCATCGAGTCAAGGCGGAAGTACTTGTTGAAATAAGTTTTCCACTATTATATAAAGGTGTATAAACGAAAAGACTCTACCCATGGTGCGGTACTTATCCGACCATGAGTGGAGTCTTTTGTGATGTGTGTCTTATAGGTTATCAGGTATCTGCTTCTTTGGAGTAATCCCCAGCGTCTTCATACCTTCGAGGCGTCTAATGATATTACCTTTGCCTTCGTTGAGTTGCCCCTTAGCCTTGTTGAAGTCTGATTGGAGCTTCTCAATACTCGTCCCAATCTTAACGAAGGTCTCACCGAAGGTCACGAACTTATCGTATAGATCATTCGACTGGCGGAGAATCTCATCTACATTCTTATTCAATCGATAGTTCTGCCACATCGTGCGGGTCAGTTGCAATGCCATGAGGAGATTGCTCGGACTGAGTACGATGATATGCTTCCTGTAGGCGTATTGTAGGATAGAAGGGTCGGTCTTGAGGGCTGCGGAATAGCCACTCTCGTAGGGGATGAACATCAAGACATAGCCGATACAACCGGGGACAATCTTCTCGTAGCCCTTAGCCGACAGCTCGTCGATGTGTTTCCGCACAGAGTTTACATGCTCTTTCAGCAACCGCTCCTGCTCTTCAGGGTCTGTTTCCTTTATTGCCGATTGGTAAGCTGTGAGCGAAACCTTCGAGTCGACGACTGCTCTCTCCTTATTCGGCAACTCGATGACAGCGTCTGGTCGGAAGTTATTACCCTCCTCGTCCTTGTAATTCTCTTGTAGGAAGAACTGCTGATCCTTAATAAGTCCGCAGTCTTCTAAGGTCTTTTCGAGAATCATCTCACCCCAGTCACCTTGCATCTTCGAGTCCCCCTTGAGTGCTTTCGTTAGTGAGGCGGCATCATTCCCAATACGTTCTGTCTGTTCGCGAAGCTCCTTCACCGTTCGTTCTTGGTCTTCACGCATCGCCTTAATGGTCATTTCTTGCTCGGCATGAAGTCTCTTCATCGCCTCTTCGAAGGTCGTTTTGATCTCTGTTTTATTAGCTGCTGTCTCCTTACTGTTGTTTGTCACCGTCTGATTGAAAGCCTCCAAGCGGTCCTTCAAAGGTGTGAGTAAAGCCTCGAGACGCTCTTTATCAGCCGTATTCATCTTCTCTCGACTTTCTGAAAGCATCTGAGCCGCCATGTTACGCACCTCCTCTTGCAGCAACTTGTTCTTAGCCTCCGCCTGTTTCTGTAGTTCGTTACGTAATTCCTCGTTATGCTTGCGCTCTGCTTCCAGGCGTTGGGTGTAGCTGTTCTTGACCTCTTCTAATTGTCGGTCAGCCGCCTCTTTCGTTGCAGTCACCTGTTGTGTCGCATTCTCTTTAGCGATAGCAAGGCGATCCTCAACGCTCTTCTGTTCTGCTTCCAGCTGACTGCGGAGTGCTGCCAGTTGCTCATTTGCTTTGCTCACATCCTGTGTCATCTTGCCTTTTAGCCACAAGAACGAGATGACGAAACCGATGATAAGTCCCAGAATTAAGTATATTATCTCCATAAATCTTATAGTTGTTTATTTGTTACTAAGTTCATCTTAAACACAGAATACACGGATGAAAGGAAGTCATGGAGTCGTCCTTTTATCTGTGTATTCAGTGTTGAAAATGAGCAAATAGGGATGAGTTTGATAGATTATATCCCCTCTTCAAGAGAAGAAGAGGGGATGAATAGCACTCGTTAGTCTTGGAAGTAAACCCGCTTCACACGGTTACTAATGGTGGTGAGAACCTCGTAAGGAATCGTGTCTAATACATCACTAAGGACTGTAACAGGTAGGTGGTCGCCGAAAATCTCAACGCTATCGCCCTCCTTACAATCGATACCTGTAACGTCAATCATGGCTACATCCATACAAATATTGCCTACATACTCTGCCTTCTGACCGTTTACCAAGCAATAACAATGCCGATTCCCCAGGTGGCGATTGAGCCCATCTGCATAGCCAATAGGTATTGCGGCGATAACACTATCATGGTCGATTGTACCCTTACGAGAGTATCCTACCGTGTCACCCGCAGGCACATGGCGAAGCTGAAGGATGGTAGTTTTGAGCGTAGAAACATTGTTGATAATCTTATTTGTGCGTGGATTGATACCATAAAGACCCAATCCTAGCCTACACATATCTAGTTGACGTGCTGGGAAGTGTTCGATTCCTGATGAGTTATCCATGTGTCGGATAATCTTGTGTTTGAATGCTGCTTGCAGCTTCTTACTACCCTCGTCGAATAAAGCAAACTGCTTGGCAGAGAACTCATCGAAGCTATCTGCATCAGAGCCAACGAAGTGGGAGAAGACAGAACGAGGTATGATTGCATTCTGATGTTTAAGTCTATCAATCAATTCATCCATGTCTTTCTGTGGATCAAAGCCCAGTCTGTGCATACCAGTATCGAGTTTGATATGAACAGGGAAGCCTGTTATGCCTTCCTTCTGAGCGGCTTTGACGAGTGCATCAAGGAGTCGGAAACTATAAACTTCAGGCTCAAGATCATAATCGAAGAGCGTCTTGAAGGACGACATCTCTGGGTTCATGATCATGATGTTACTTGTGATACCATTCTTGCGGAGCGTTACCCCCTCATCAGCCACGGCCACAGCAAGGTAATCGACACGATGATCTTGCAACGTCTTAGCAATCTCTACGGCTCCAGCTCCATAAGCATCAGCCTTGATCATGCACACTAACTTGGTCTCAGGCTTCATAAAAGAACGGTACCAGTTGAGGTTATCTACCACCGCATTGAGGTTTACCTCCAATACAGTCTCATGTACTTTCTTTACCAATAGTTCGGTGAGATGGTCAAAACCAAACTGTCTTGCACCCTTTAAAAGGATCACTTCATCGTGCAAGTTAGTAAATTCCTCGCTATGAATGAAGGCATTGATAGTAGCAAAGAAATGCTTCTCTCCTAAATGCTTGAAGGCATTACGTTCTGCTAAAAGCCCTTCTCCAATACCGATGAACTTATTAACTCCACGCTTCTCACATAGGAATGCCACCTTATTATATAGTTCCTTATCCTCCTCACCACTCTGGAGTATATCACTTAATATCAGTGTTCTCTTGCGTCCCTTATGGTCAGGACGACGATTCATGAAGTCGAGTGCAATGTCAAGTGAGTTATAATCAGAGTTGTAAGAATCGTTGATAAGCGTGCAACCATGCTGTCCCTCTTTCACTTCCAATCGCATAGCAACAGGTTCCAATTGTGCCATTCGCTCTGCAAGAGCAGCCTGCGTCACACCTAAATGTAGTGCAACAACAGCACAAGTGATAGAGTTCTCCACACTTGCATCATCGATAAATGGGAGCTTATATTGGGCTTCTTTCCCACCTTTCCATGTGTAAGTAACGGTAGTCTCAATGTCCTTCTTCTCAATAGACTTTATATAGAATGCTGCGTCCGTATGCTTTATTGACCAACTAAGTTGCTCACCTTGGTAGTTATATTGAGCCAAACAATGTGTCAGAATATCGTCATCCATAGAATAGACAATCGCCTTTGTGTCATGGAAAAGACATAATTTCTCCATACATTTAGCCTCTATGGAAGGGAAGTTCTCTTGGTGAGCTGTACCCAAACTAGTGAATACGCCGATGGTAGGTTGTATGATGTCACGCAGTGCCATCATCTCTCCTGGCTTACTGATACCCGCTTCGAACACCCCTACTTGGGTGTTTTCATTGAGCAACCAAACCGATAGTGGGACACCGATCTGAGAGTTATAACTTCTTGGCGAACGCGTTACCACCATTTGAGGAGATAGTAGTTGATAAAGCCACTCCTTAACCATTGTCTTGCCATTAGAACCTGTTATGCCCACAATCGGTATGAGGAACTCATCGCGATGACGCTCTGCTAAACGCTGCAAAGCCTCTAGGCTGCCCACAACCTTTAGGAAGTTTGAACCCGAGTAGAGCGTTTCCCAGTTATCTGGAACTACTTCTACTACGAAGTTCCTAACGCCCCTTGCATATAGTTCTGGTATATAGTTATGACCATCATTGCGCTCTGTTTTGAGTGCAAAGAATAATGTTTCTTCGGGGAAACATAGTGATCGACTGTCGGTAAGAACAAAGCTGATGTTAGCATCAGTATCACCATAACGGCGTGCACCAATGAGCGTCGTTACTTTCTCAATAGTATAATTCATTACTATCCTAATTGTTTTAATCTCATGCAAAGATAATCAAAACTATCAATACAACATCTTATCTAAGCCGTTTTTTCTTACTTATTGATAAAGAATCTACCGATGGGAGCAATCTGGGCAGATTCCTTTAATCATGTAGTTAACGGCTGTCTGCCTATAACCAGTAGGTAAATTGACTTGCGGAACAGGTATTTCATTGAGGCAAAAGGTGCGATGGCAGTGTTCACAATAGAAGTGTACATGTATGTCTTCGTCCTCTTCCTCACTATGACTATGGCATAGTTCGTAACGCACAATGTCGTTCCCATCTTCCAACTGATGCACTAAATGGTGGCTTTTGAAGTGTGATAACGTGCGGAAGATACTCGACTTATCCATCGTGAGGAGCATTGTTTCCAACTCTTTCATAGATATGGGATAATCTAGCGTGGACATTACCTTTGCTATCAATATTCGGTTTGCTGTTAGTTTAATACCATGTTGCTCCAGTAAACCTTCTATCTGTTTTTCATTCATTTTAGCTTTGTTTCAGTTATTACTCGTCTAGTTCTAAGTCAGGATATAGCTGCTTTAACCATTGAATCTTCTCTTTGGTCTTCTGCATAAAGAGCCGATAAGCCTCCGAATCAGGATTGAATGGACGATGCCCTAATGCCTCCTTAATAGGTCGCCAAGCCTCCAGGAACTTCTTAGCCTCTGATGAGAAGCAGGTTGCAACGAGCCGTTCCCAGATGTATTCAACGGCTTGTTCGTTAGGATGTAACATATCCGCTTTATAGAAGCGATAGTCTCTCAGCTCATCATTCACTATCTCGTAAGCAGGGAAATAATAGACCGCCTCGCCTTCTTCTCGTACTAGTTTGTCTGCAGCCAAAAGCAATGTAGCCTTTGACAACTGGCTCCCGTGAAATCCATATTTTGCATATCTTATCGGACTAACAGTCACTATCACCTTCACATTTGGGTTTTGTTTCCTTAATAAATGGATGGCTTCACGTAGGGCATTAGCCGATTCGTCAATCGTTAACTCTTGTTCGTTGAAAAGTTTCTGAGGTCGTTTTTGACAATTATCCACGATCTCTTCCGTAGCTTTCTCTATGTAGACATGGTTCGTCCCAAGCGTGAATACCACGATATCAAACGCCTGATTGGATAGTTTCTGTACCGTGTGAAGGATGGAAACAGGGTTGTACATCACCCCAAAAGGGTTGACTATTGTGCGAAACTTCTCCTCTTTGAATCGCTTTCCGATGTTATCTGCAAAGCAAGAACCCACAAAAAGGACTCTTTCGCAGGGCTTGAATGAGAAGTTCGGAATAGGGATGTCTATAATAGTTCGGAATTTCATAAAGGTAAGATAACTTATTCTTTGCATTGAAGAGGGCGTTTCCTTGCTATGAAGGAAGCCTCTCTTTGATGGGAAGAAACGCCCTCTTTAATATAAGGAAGGCGTCTTCTTAGAGGAACCCCTGCTGTCTTAGTGCTTCAAGCAAGCCCACAGACATAGCCTCGTTATCCTTCTTTGTATAACGAATATCGGTATATACCTGTGCAAGTGTTTCTTTCTTGTTCAGTTCAACGAAGTTTTTATTCTCTTTCAAGTTCTCCTTTTGCGTGTAAAACTCGGCTATTCTCTCGGGCGTATAATCGTTGTAAGTCTCATTGTGAATAATACTCTTCAGTGGCAAACGATCGGTCTGCTCGGGTGTTTCAGCAGCCCATCCCAAGGTGATAGTAGCAACAGGCATGACCAAACGAGGCAATTCGAGTGCTTTAATTAAGGCTTTTGGACTATAGATCGTAGTACCCAGGAAGCAGGTTCCCAAGCCCCTTTCTTCAGCGAGATTACAGAAAGTTTGGCAATAAAGAAGGGCATCTGTCGCCGCATTTAGGAATGATAAGAAATTATCATAACCAGGTGTTCCCTTTCTTTGTGTTGCCCATGAGGTTGTTCGACGATAGTCCGCACAGAAGGTAAGAACGACAGGTGCCTCTGTAACCATGGGTTGATTGAAGTGTGCTGGAGCGATCTTCTTCTTCATTTCCAGGCTTCGTGTGATAACGACCGAATAGAGTTGCAGGTTGCCCATAGTTGGTGTTCTCTCTGCAACCGATAGGAGTTCTCTTAACAAGTCATCCGATACATCCTCTTGAGAATATCGTCTTATAGTTCTTCTTGAATTGATAGTTTCCATTGTTGATAACTTTGTTTCGACAAAGTTAAGCAAATGTTTTAGAATTAAGAAAACAATTCGTAACTTCGCAGTCGTTAATTTTCTAAAAACGACAATGGTGATCAATCAAACTTACTCATTCGATGAGGCCTACCAGACTTCATTGGCTTACTTTAATGGAGATGAGCTTGCTGCTCGTGTCTGGGTGAACAAGTATGCAATGAAGGATAGCTTTGGTAATATTTATGAGAAGTCTCCAGAGCAGATGCACAGACGTATAGCAAAGGAGATAGCTCGTGTTGAAAATAAGTATAAGAACCCCTTAACAGAAGAAGAGATATTCAATCTTTTAGATCATTTCCGGTACATTATTCCCGCTGGAAGTCCGATGACTGGAATCGGTAATGACCATCAGATAGCATCGTTATCCAATTGCTTTGTGATTGGATTAGATGGCGATGCCGATTCATACGGTGCTATCCTGC
The DNA here is from genome assembly GCF_041433025.1 of Prevotella sp. 20925_1_30. Lineage (NCBI taxonomy): Bacteria > Pseudomonadati > Bacteroidota > Bacteroidia > Bacteroidales > Prevotellaceae > Prevotella > Prevotella sp. 20925_1_30. Next base: position 207,668 of record NZ_JAPWAR010000002.1, read on the forward strand.
GTATAGACGAAGAGCAGGTTCAACTGATGAAACGCCGTGGAGGCGTTGGACATGACCTAAGTCACATTCGTCCAAAGGGCTCACCTGTTCATAACTCTGCCCTTACCTCTACTGGACTTGTCCCATTCATGGAACGCTACTCCAATAGTACAAGGGAGGTTGCACAGGATGGTCGTCGTGGTGCATTGATGCTCTCTGTGAGTATTAAACACCCAGACTCTGAGGCGTTCATAGACGCTAAGATGGAGGAAGGAAAGGTCACTGGGGCTAACGTGTCAGTAAAGATTACGGATGAGTTCATGCGTGCTGCCATTGATGATAAGCCTTATGAGCAGCAGTTCCCAATAGATTCTACGGAGCCAAAGTGCACTAAGAAGGTTTCTGCAAAGGCTCTTTGGGAGAAGATTGTGCATAATGCTTGGAAGAGTGCAGAGCCTGGTGTGCTCTTTTGGGATACTATTATTCGTGAGAGCATACCAGATTGTTATGCCGACTTAGGCTTTCGCACGGTCTCTACTAACCCTTGCGGTGAGATTCCTTTGTGCCCTTATGATAGCTGCCGATTGCTCTCGTTGAATCTATACTCTTATGTTTTAGATCCGTTCACAGACCATGCTCGCTTCGACTTCGACCTCTTTAGCAAGCATGCACAGCTAGCGCAACGTATCATGGATGATATCGTTGACCTCGAGATGGAGAAGATTGATCTTATCATGGAAAAGGTTAAGAGCGACCCACAAGTTGATGAGGTGAAGGAAGCCGAGTACCATCTTTGGGAGAAGATAAAGGATAAGAGCGGTAAAGGTCGTCGAACGGGTGTGGGCATAACTGCCGAAGGAGATATGATAGCTGCAATGGGTCTGCGTTATGGAACACAAGAGGCTACCGACTTCTCCGTTAGTGTTCATCGTGCGTTGGCATTGAATGCTTATCGTTCTTCCGTTCGAATGGCAGAGGAGCGCGGAGCCTTTGCTATCTATGATGCAAAGCGTGAGGAGCATAACCCCTTCATACTCCGCTTGAAGGAAGCTGATGCACAACTTTATGAGGAAATGATACGTTACGGGCGTCGCAATATAGCCTGTTTAACGATTGCTCCAACCGGTACTACGTCCTTAATGACACAAACTACTTCGGGTATAGAACCCGTCTTTATGCCTGTGTATAAGCGTCGTCGAAAGGTGAATCCAAATGATGCTGATGTGCATGTAGACTTTGTTGATGAGGTTGGAGACTCCTTTGAAGAGTACATCGTGTACCATCGTAAGTTCCTAACTTGGATGAAAACGAATGGTATTGATACTCGAAAGAAGTACAGCCAAGAAGAGATTGACGAGTTGGTAAAGCGTTCACCTTATTATAAAGCTACAGCCAACGATGTTGACTGGCTGATGAAAGTACGTATGCAGGGTGCCATTCAGAAGTGGGTTGACCACTCGATTTCAGTGACAGTGAATCTCCCTAATAGTGTTGATGAGGCTCTTGTCAATAAGTTATACGTTGAGGCTTGGCGTAGCGGATGCAAAGGTTGCACCATATACCGTGATGGTAGCAGGTCCGGAGTGATGATATCTGTATCTAAGAAAGATAAGAATAAGGAGACTAATGCAGCCGAGGAGGAGAAGGCGAAAGACCTTACTTCTGCAGAAGAACATCACGAACATGTATGTAGCCGACCACAGGTAATGGAGGTTAGACCTAATGAACTCGAGTGTGATGTGGTACGTTTTCAGAATAATAAAGAGAAGTGGGTTGCCTTTGTTGGGCTGTTAGATGGTTTTCCTTATGAGATTTTTACGGGTCTTCAAGACGATGAGGAAGGTATTGCCTTACCAAAGAGTGTTACCAAGGGAAAGATCATCAAGCAGACAGCAGAGGATGGTAGCCATCGTTACGACTTCCAATTTGAGAATAAGCGAGGCTATAAGACGACTGTTGAAGGGCTGTCGGAGAAGTTCAATCCAGAGTATTGGAACTATGCAAAGCTCATCTCTGGTGTGCTTCGTTACCGTATGCCGATAGACCATGTCATAAAGCTTGTAGGCTCATTGCAGCTTAAGAACGAGAGTATTAACACTTGGAAGAATGGTGTGGAGCGTGCTTTGAAGAAGTACGTAACCGATGGTACGAAGGCATCAGGGCTCCGTTGTCCTGTTTGCGGACAGGAGACTCTTGTTTATCAGGAGGGTTGCTTGATTTGTACTAATTGTGGTGCTTCTCGTTGTGGGTAATTTTGTGGAGTGTATTAAGTGCTTATAGGGCACTTAATACACTTTCTTTGTATCTTTAAAACTAATGTTTAATAATGGAATTAACGTCTACTTATATTCTTTTACAGGGTCTTCAATATCATGCTTTTATAGGAGTTGGGGAACAAGAACAGGTTGTTGGCAATGATTATGTACTTGATCTTCGATTGGGTTACCCCTTTGCTGCAGCTATGAAGAGTGATGATGTTGATGATACATTAAATTATGCAGATGTCTTCAATATAGTTTCCGATGTTATGAAGCAACCCTCGAAACTATTGGAAGCAGCAGCTGGAAAAATAGTAAATGAGTTGTTGGCACGATACATACAGCTTGAGAGTATTGACTTGAAATTGGTGAAAAAGAATCCACCAATGAGCGCAGATTGTCATAGTGCAGGCATTGAATTACACTTAATAAATGATAAAACCAAGGTTTAGAACTAAGGTTTCCAAATGAAAAACCGTATCTTTGTCCCCTAAATAATTAAGTATGTTTAAGAAAATAACGCTTTTCATTGTTTTCTTTGTATTGTTTGTGGCTACTTCATGGGCTGCAAATGGGCGCTTCACACTTGTTATTGATGCTGGTCATGGAGGTCATGACGCTGGTGCTCTAGGTGCTCTATCAAAGGAGAAGGACATCAATTTGAACGTAGCATTAGCCTTTGGACGTTATGTGGAGCAAAACTTACCTGACGTGCAAGTGATTTATACACGTAAGACGGATGTCTTTATTCCTCTACATCAGCGTGCCGATATAGCTAATAAGGCTAAAGCTGACCTTTTTATATCGGTACACACAAATTCAGTAGTGCCTGGTCATTATGCTAAGGGATTCCAAGTTTATACGCTAGGTATGCACCGTGCGAAGGATAACCTTGATGTTGCGATGCGTGAGAACTCGGTTATTTCGATGGAGAAAGGCTACCAACAGACTTATCAAGGCTTTGATCCGAAATCTTCCGAAAGCTATATTATGTTTGAGTTCATGCAGAATTCAAACATGGAAAAGAGTGTTGAGCTGGCCAGATTGATACAACGTTCGGTATGTTCTAGTGCTAATCGCATTGATAAAGGTGTACATCAAGCTGGTTTCTTGGTGTTGCGTGAGAGTTATATGCCTAGTTGTCTGATAGAATTAGGCTTTATTACTGCAGCAGATGAGGAGGAATTTTTAAATAGTCCAGATGGTATTGACGCCATGGCAAAGGGGATTTACAATGCCTTTGTCAAGTATAAGAATATGTACGACACGCATATCGTTGTACCATATAAGTCTGCAGATAATAGGAAAATTAGTGTTACTAGAGTTATTCCGACACCTCCAACAGGTCAAATGAATCTAGTTACCCCTTCTACAAAGCCCCAGCAAACAAAGAAGTCTATTGCTAAAAAGGCGATAAAAGAGACTCCTAAAAAAGAAGCAACGCCTGTTCCAACAAAGGGAACAACTACTGATGAGAAAAAAGACAATAAGGCTAGTGTATCTGTAAATGCACTGATTTTTAAAGTACAGGTTATCGCTTCGAATCGTCAGTTGCGTTCAGGTTGTGAACAATTCAAAGGACATAAGGATATAGAATGTGTACAAGAAGGCTCGTTCTATAAGTATACAATAGGTAGCAGTACTAACTATAATGAGATTGCACGGCTTCGAGAAAAATTGAAAAAAGACTTTCCTCAGGCATTTGTTATTGCCTATAAAGGAGGAAATCGTATGGATACGAACGAGGCTATTAATGAGTTTTTAAAGAATAAAAAGAATAAGTAAAGGAAGTAATATGGGTAAGTTTTTCACGCCACAAGTAAAGATAGCACTTGTCGCAATACTAGGTGTTATTGTTTTGTTCTTCGGTATGCAGTTTCTGAAGGGATTATCTATTTTCTCGACAGATACACACTATCAAATGCGATTCAGTAATGTAAGTGGTCTCTCAACGTCTACTCCTGTATATGCAAATGGTTTTAAGGTTGGAACAGTAAAGAGCATAGAATATGATTATGCAAAGCCTGGTGAACCAATTATGGTAGGAGTAGATATTGATAAAAGCATGAACATTCCAGAGGGTACAAAGGCCGATATTATCAGTGATGTCATGGGGAATGTGAAAGTAGACTTAGTGCTTGGAACGAGTCGCAAGACGCTAGCCTCAAATGGAATTATTGATGGTCGTATTAATGACGGAGCATTGGGTCGAATGAAGGATATGGTTCCTTCTATTCAAAAGATGCTACCAAAGTTGGATAGCATACTTGTTAGTGTCAATTCTCTCTTGGCTGATCCAGCTGTGAGAAGCTCCATTCATAATGTCAATCAAATTACAGCTAATCTTACTACCTCTACACGTGAAGTAAACCAGTTACTTGCTCAGATGAATCATTCACTACCAGTATTGACTTCTAAAGCAGGTAGAGTAATGGATGGCGTTAATGGTTTAATGGCAAATGCAAATGGCGGAATTACAGAAGCACGTGGTGCGATTCGTGGTGCTAATGGTATGATTGCAACATTAAACAATAAGGTTGATGGTATTGATGTGCAGGGTACAATGACGAAAGTCAATACAACCTTAGAGCATATCAACTCTCTTACAGCAAAGCTAAATAGTAATGAGGGAAGTCTAGGATTGTTGATGAACGATGCCTCTCTTTACAATAATTTGAATAGTACAATGCGCAGTGCTGATAGTTTGCTTGTCAACTTAAAGGCTCACCCCAAGCGTTATGTTCACTTCTCGCTATTTGGTAGAAAGGATAAGTAATTTAAATATCGTCTAAATTAAAAGATGATTGTTTCACATACTAGAGATGTGTTATAAGGGTCGTGTAAATCAGTCTTTTTAACCATCTTTGGTATTTGTTTCACTCATATTATTAATTTTATTCTTTACTAAACGAAACATCTTGTTTGTCAAGTTGTTATAATTGAGCAAATAACTTTGAGTATATGTTGAAGCCAGAAACTCTGTAAAGTACATTGAAATAGCTGTTTATGAGCTTTATAGTACTACATCGTTAATTATGTAGAAATGGGATTTTTATAAATAAATTACTATCTTTGCAAAAGTAAAAAACTAGGAATGGTCTGTTAACATACCATTTGTAGAAAGACATAAGTAACGTAGATATCAATATGAACGTCAATCCTAAACAACTTTGGGATCAGTGTCTCCAGCTTATAAAGGAGAATGTGACTGAGCAACAGTATGATACTTGGTTTCGTCCGATAGTACTTCAATCCTATCAGCCGGCTAGTAAAACTTTGTTGGTTCAGGTGCCTAGTCAGTTCGTATATGAATATTTGGAAGAGCATTACGTCCCTTTGTTACGTAAGACTCTTATACGTGTTTTTGGTCAAGGTGTTCAATTGAGTTATCGTGTGATGGTTGATCAGGAACATCATTTGTCACAAGATTTACAACCGGAGGCAGTAGAGGATATTTCTTCGCAAAGACCAACTGCTCGTGGCAACCAAAGTCCTACGATTCTGGATGCAGTGCCTCAAGACCTTGATTCGCAACTTGACCCACATAAGTCCTTCACTAACTATGTTGAGGGAGATAGTAATAAATTGCCTCGTTCAATAGGACTTTCTATTGCAGAACATCCTAGTACGACACAATTCAATCCAATGTTTATTTATGGTCCTTCAGGCTGTGGTAAGACTCATCTTGTCAATGCTATAGGATTGAAAGTCAAACAGCTTTATCCTGAAAAGCGTGTATTATATGTTTCTGCGCGCCTTTTCCAGGTACAATACACAGATTCTGTTAGACAGAATACCACCAATGATTTCATCAATTTCTATCAGACAATTGATATCTTAATAGTGGATGATATACAAGAGTGGATTACTGCTACCAAGACACAAGACACTTTCTTCCATATCTTTAATCACCTTTTCCGTAACGGAAAACGTATTATCTTAGCTAGTGATCGCCCTCCTGTAGATCTTAAGGGAATGAATGATCGCTTATTGACGCGTTTCTCTTGCGGGCTTATTGCAGAGTTGGAAAAGCCTAATGTGCAACTTTGTGTGGATATCTTGCACAATAAGATTAAGCGTGATGGGCTTAGTATTCCTGAAGATGTGATTAAGTTTATTGCTGAAACAGCGAATGGTAGTGTGCGAGACCTGCAAGGTGTTATCAACTCTCTTTTGGCTTACAGCGTTGTTTATAACAGCAATATAGATATGCGACTAGCTGAACGTGTTATAAAACGTGCTGTGAAGATTGATGATGAGCCATTAACCATAGATGATATTTTGGATAAGGTTTGTGCGCATTTTAGTGTTACTACAACGGCTGTCAACTCTCGTTCACGCAAGAAAGATATTGTTATTGCACGACAAGTGAGCATGTATATGGCACAGAAATATACAAAGATGCCAGCAAGTCGTATCGGTAAGTTAGTGGGTAATCGCGACCACAGCACTGTTATCCATAGTTGTTCGAAGATAGAAGACCGGCTGAAGGTTGACAAGGGGTTCTATGCAGAAATAGCAAGTATTGAGAACTCATTTAAATTGAAAGCATAAAGTATTTAGTTTATAAGTCAGCTACTTTCCATGGCTGACTTTTTATTATCATGGGTATTTGCTCAATCATTTGTCTACTTAGATTAATCATACTTTTACATATATGAATTAGTCGCTTCGGAGAATGTATAAATCTTAGTTGGAAATATTGGTTAGAGATATAGTAAGCGAAAAGCACGCCTCCTTTGATGCCTATAGAGCATAAGAATCCTACTAATAAGCCATATTCTATGTTTTATATTTTTTGTTTTATCGAACCTTTCTTTTGTGTTTCTTCTTATATTGTACAAAGTTGATATATAAGGTTTTATAAGGTTAAGATCTCCCATCTAATATATGAAATCACTTGTATCAGTTTATATTATCTCTGTAGGTAATTTGTATTTGTTTATTGTCTCACATTTTCTTCGTAATATTGCACTTGTAAAAGGAGAGATATAAACCTAAATCTTCTTAGATAATTTAAAGAAATCAATTATAATTATATAATGAGAGAACTCAGGTTGAGTTTGATATTAATAACCTTTTAAATATATGTCTTTATGGGATTAAAAACATTTACCAAATCTATTTTATGTTGTGCCTTATTTGTTATTGGTGCATTGTCTGCAAAAGCTGCTGATCGTTTAGTGATAGTCGGTGATGCTACATGGGGAGGGTGGAATCTTGGTCAGTCTACCGTTATGCAGAAGTCTGATGGGAATGCTGATGTCTTTAAGGCTACCGTTCATTTAGATGCAAATAAGGAGTTTAAGTTCCTTACCGAGCTTGGTTGGGGTAATTTGGAGTATCGTGCTGGTGCAGGTCCTGTTACTTTGCAGTCGGGCGTTGTTGCTCCATTGGTGAGTAGCGTTGATGAGCCTACCGATGGTAAGTTCTTTGTTGATGAATCTGCCAACTATGATATCGTATGTAACTTGGCGGAGAAGACAGTCATTGTGACAAAGGCTGCTTATCAAGCAACACCTTTGAAGCACACCGCTTTATGGATGATTGGTAGTGCAACAAAGGGTGGTTGGAGTATCGGTGAAGGTACGATTATGAAGCAAGATGCTTCTAATCCAGCTAAGTTCACAGCACGTACAGAGTTGAAGGCTGGTGAGTTGAAGTTCGGAACGAATGTTTATGCTGGGTTCGACCAGATGTTCTATCTGCGCGACTTGACCGATGAAGGGAAGATTGTCTTTGGTGGTGATGATAATAAGTGGAACTTCACAGAGGAGGCTACATACGATGTTACTATTGATGTAGCAGCTATGACAGTTTCGTTTACTAAGGTTGATCCAACAGCTATCAATGCTGTAGAGACGACAAGTGAGGCTCCTGCAACCTATTACACTTTAGGTGGCATACAGATAGAGAAACCTGTATCAGGTGTGTATGTAAAGCGTCAAGGTGGTAAGACTGTGAAAGTTGTTATAAAGTAAGATCTTGCTTCTTTACATTCATTGGGACTTAAGAGAATTCCTCCTTATTATATAGTCCCCCTTCTGTATGGTGATGTTAGATTGATATCACCATACAGAATAATACTTTAAAAACAGACGATTGTTTTTAGTATTTTCTTTTTTATCTTTGTGTCTTGGTTTTAGTATCGTTCTCTTTCACTCTAAACGTTTGATTTTAATCAAGAAGCTACTAACGCTAGTCGGTCTTACACAATCTTTCTCTCTAGATATTAGTTTATCTCAAAACAAAATACTAACTTTGCAGGCGGATTTAGTGTTCTTTTCTCAGTAAGGGATATTGGGATAACATAAGGTAAACTAAATAACGAATTATAAGGTATAAATTATTATAAGGTATTCTGTAGGAAGTAACATTGCAAAGAACAATAGACTTTACAGGGTAACTTATGCTCATAAACAAGAGAATTATGAAGAAGAGTTATGTGCGTCCCGTATGTGGAATCGTTAAGACGATGGTAGAAGTGGCTCTACTGGCAGGAAGTGGTAATGGGGTAAGTAAGGGCAACCCAACACATGGTGTAGATGATAACCTTGCTAAGCCAAGCCCCTTTGGTTATGTAGAAGACAATGATTAAAAGGGACAAAAGGTTGGAATTAAGTAAACTAAAGAAACTAAACATAAGAATGAAGAAACAGAAATTACAATTCCTTTGTGGCGCAATCGCCATGATAGGATTTACAGCCTGTAGCGATACAAACGATGTAGCAGGTGATGTTACACAACAAGAGGGTTATGTCACTACTATTCAGGTAACAGCAGCGGCTGACAAAGCTGCACAAGCTGGAACACGCACACTCAAACCAAATGCTAATAATCAAATTGAGTCTGAGTGGAAAAGCGGCGATAAGATGTTTATCTATGACATCGCTGATAATGATAATAGTAACGAAGCTAACTATAGCTTAGTGACAATGGTTGCTAGCAGTAACAAGCAGAAAGCAGACTTCACAGGTGAGGTTAAAACCTTAAGCCCTATGAAGGCTACGGACGACCTTGCTTTCTTCTATCCTGGTACGGCTGTTGAGGGTGAGAAAACAGTTGAGCAGGTAAATCCGAAGGTTGAAACAGAAACAGGTAAAGGTGGCGTTAATCTACAATATCATACTTCAGAGAACCCAAATACCAATAAGAAGTACGGCATCCGCAGTACTGTCTCTCTTGATATGAAGAAGCAGGATGGTACATTAGCAACTATCGACCAGAAGTTTGATTACAACTGGGGTATAGCTAAGCCTGTAGAAATAAAGAATAGCAAAGGACAGAAAGTTGCTAAGACAGAGGTGACACTGAATCGCAAGGTGGCTATCTGGGGTATGAAGTTCCTCGTATCGAGCAACATTGGTCAGATAAAAAACATTGACAGTGTAAAAATCAATGGTCTTCGTTCATATGATGTACTTAATCTTAAGGATGGCAACTTTGTTGGTACAAGTGACGAAAAGGAATATATGATTACCTTAGCCAACAAGGATAAGTCAAAGATTCAGTTGGAAAAAGATTACGTATGGGTGGCTTTCTTGGCAGAGAATGCCTCAACCAACTTCACTATAACCGTTTATACACAAGATGGTGTTTACACAAAGACTGCTTCAAAGGTGTTTAACACAGGTTATGACTACCGCTCAAACATTACCGTTGAGAAGATTACTCCTC